>JBBSQJ010000025.1:0-26776 GCA_038257965.1 Propionibacteriales bacterium | reverse complement strand
TGCAGCAGCAGGTCGAACGGTCCCTCGAAATTGTCCAGATGCACCCGAAAGACGCCGGCGTCGTTGGCGGCGGCGGGCAGATCGTGCTGGATCGGTTCGGGCATGGGAAGTACCATCACCGACACTAGTGGGCCCGCCCGAGCACTACGAGGACAGCTTCCGGACGAGCTGGGAGTTCTCACCCTCAGCGTCGAGGTCGGCCAGCATGGCCGCTATCGCCTCGCGCACCATCCGTCCACGATCCACCGCGAGCCCGTGCCGAGCTCGCAGTTCCAGCCGAGCCCGTTCCAATGCCAGCAACTCGTCGGCGGAGACGTACACGGTGATCTTCTCGTCGTGCCGGACCCGACCGGATCCCTTTCCTGCTCTGCCGTCGTCGGACGACATGTGTTCCCCGGCACTCTCGACCGCGCTGAGCGCCGCAGGGCTGGTCCTCGCGGCACCACCAGACTGGGCGAGCTCGGAGTGGGTCGGCCGGAACAGCTCCGAGGCCCCCGGCAGACTCACGCGCCGGGACACCGAATCAGCACCTCCCGGGCCAGGGACCGGTATGAGCCCGCGCCGCGCGAGTTGGATGCGTAGGTCGTGATCGGCTCTCCCGCCACAGTCGTCTCGGGGAATTTCACGGTTCGCCGGATCACGGTGTGGAACACGTCGTCACCGAACGCCTGCACCACGCGCTCCAGCACCTCCCGGCCGTGCAGGGTGCGGGGGTCGTACATGGTGCCGAGGATGCCGAGGATCTTCAGGTGCGGGTTGAGCCGGTCCTGGACCTTGGCGATGGTGTCGGTGAGCAGCACGATGCCCCGCAGGGCGAAGTACTCGCACTCCAGCGGCATGATGACCCGATCCGCTGCGGTCAGCGCGTTGATGGTCAGCAGACCGAGTGATGGCGCACAGTCGATCAGGATCACGTCGTAGCGGCCCCGCACCTTCTCCAGCACTCGCAGCAGGGTCTGTTCGCGGGCCACCTCGGAGACCAGCTGCACCTCGGCTGCCGACAGGTCGATGTTGCTCGGCAGGATGTCCATCCCGTCGACGTTGCTGGGAGCGATGACCTCGTCCACGCTCACGTCGCGACTCAGCAGCAGGTTGTAGACACTGTGCTCGAGGGTGTGCGGATTGACGCCGAGACCGACGGACAACGAGCCTTGGGGATCGAAGTCCACCAGCAGGACCCGGCGCCCGACCTCGGCCAGGGCGGCACCCAGGTTGATCGTCGTGGTGGTCTTGCCGACGCCACCCTTCTGGTTGCACATGGCGATCACCAGGGCAGACCCGGTTGTCGCGCGCGGTCCAGGCTCGGGCAGGTTCGGCCACGGCCGGCCGGTGGGTCCCCGCTCGGGTTCGGGTGCCGGCTCGGGATCGGGTGCGATGATCGGTTCGAATCGCTCGTGGACCGCAACGGAACCGTTGTAGTCCGACGAGTCGGAATAGTCCTCGTGTTCCATCTGACGCTCCCTCGATCGGGTTCTGGGCCATCCGCTCGGCGACCTCGGCGGGCCCGCGCAACGCCGCGAGCGTAGCCCCCGTCATCGGCCCACCCAGGCCCGGCGCGCCGAGGAAAGTCGACAAATCTCCCACCCGGCGCACTTGTCGGTGAGCTCGGGAGGACGTCGGCGACTGCCGCGACAGCGTGCGCGAGCTCACGGAAGCCCGATCAGCCGGACGTGCCGACCGGAGCGATGTCCATCAGTGCAACGCCACTCTTGCGGCAGGCCGGAGTCTTCCGTTTGACGTAGACAGCGTCCTTGGCGTCCGGGGCGTAGATCCGGAATCCGTCGGCATCCACGGGGTCGCAGTCGCTCCGGGAGTAGTTCCCGGCATTCGAGACTCGCAGCAACGCCGTGGTCCGCTTTCCCGGTCGGATCGTCACCGTGTGCCGGTCGCCACCCTGCACCCGTTTCGCGGCAGCGCCGAGCTGGGTGCCGTTGCCGTCTCCGACCAGGGAGACTCCGGGCCAGCCGTAGAGCGTGCAGGGCTTGCCGGTGGTGTTGCCGAATCGCACCAGCAGGTAATTGCTGCCGGCAGCGCCGCCGCCGCCGGCCTTGATGATGTCCACCTCGAGACCAGCACTCGTGCAGGCGAGGATCCCGGTCGTCGGTGTGCCCGAGGATGAGGTTCCCGAGGATGAGGTGCCGGAGGACGAGGTGCCCGAGGATGAGCTGCCCGACCCACTCGGCGACGCCGGAGCACTCGACGATGCGGAAGCACTTGGGACGGCGGAGCCCGCCGAGGGGTCGGCGCTCGGCGTCGAGGGCACGCACGCCGTGACCGAGACGATGGCGCCAACCGTCACGGCCAGACCGAACCCCCGGCGAAGGTCGCTGGACATGGTCAACACGCTAAGGGGTGACCAGTGCCGGGCCGTGCGCGACGCCGACGTGCGCCGGTTGACAGGGTGGACATCAACGAGCCCGCGGATGAGCCGTGAGATAGACCTCGCGGAGGTGATCGACGGTGACCAGGGTGTAGATCTGCGTCGTGGTCACCGACGCGTGGCCCAGCAGTTCCTGCACGACGCGGACGTCGGCACCACCGTCCAGCAGATGGGTCGCGTACGAGTGCCGCAAGGTGTGCGGCGATACGTCGCTGGTGATCCCGGCCCGTTCTGCGGCAGTCTGGACCAGGGTCCAGGCACTCTGCCGGGACAGCCGACCCCCGCGTGAGTTCAAGAACAGCGCCGGGATTCCTGGCCCGCGCGCGGCGAGAATGGGTCGGGACCTGACGAGATAGGCCGCTATGGCCGTGCGAGCGTACGACCCGAGCGGGACGAGACGCTGTTTGCTGCCCTTGCCGAGCAGGCGCAGGGCGACTGGCTCGGTCGGGTCGGTGTCCAGCACACGGGCGACATCGTCCACGTCCAGGCCGATCGCCTCGCTGATCCTCGCCCCGGTGCCGTAGAGCAACTCCAGGAGAGCCCGGTCCCGCAGCCCGAGCGTGTCGTCGGCGACGGGCACGTCCAGGATGGCCTGGACCTGGTCCAGGCTCAACGCCTTGGGCAGTCGTCTCGGCGGTCGCGGCGCGTGCACGGTCCGAGCCGGGTCGTCCTCGCTCGCTCGATCGGCGACCGCGAACCGGTGCAGACCTCGGACGACGACGACGGCCCGGGCGACACTCGAGTTGGCCAGGGGTGGACGCCGCCACCCAGCCCCGTCGTTCGCCGCGACGCCGGCGTGCAACGAGGCCGTGTAGTCCCCGATCAGCTGAGGGTTGACCGCGGCGAGCGTGGAGATCCCGCGACCGGCGAGGAACTCGACATAGCGGCCGAGGTCGCGTCGATAGGCTGCCACCGTGTGCGGAGAGGCTCCGCGCTCGACCCGCAGGTGGTCCAGGTACGCGCTGACCGCCTCGGTGACCCCGGTCAGGCGAGCACCTCGGCGAGTGGTCGCCACGGCAGACCGTTGGACTGGGCGACCGGGGAGTTGGTGAGCTCACCCGCGTGCGTGTTGAGCCCCAGCGCGAGTGCCGGATCGGACTTCAGCGCGGTCCGCCAGCCCTTGTCGGCGAGGCTCAACGCGTAGGGCAACGTCACGTTGGTGAGCGCGTAGGTCGAGGTGTGCGGCACCGCGCCCGGCATGTTGGCGACACAGTAGAAGAGTGACTTGTGCACCGCGTACGTCGGCTCGGCGTGCGTGGTCGGCCGACTGTCGGCGAAGCACCCACCCTGATCGATGGCGATGTCGACCAGCACGCTGCCCGGCCGCATCCGCGCCACGAGCTCGCTGCTGATCAAGGTCGGCGCCTTGGCCCCGGGCACCAGCACCGCGCCGATCACGAGGTCGGCATCGACCACGGCCCGCTCGATCTCGTACGCGTTCGAGGCGACCGTCTGAACGTGCCCCTGGTAGATCCGGTCCGCTTCGCGGAGCCTGTCGATGTTGGAGTCCAGCAGGAGGACCTCGGCCTGCATGCCGAGTGCGATCACTGCGGCGTTCATCCCGGCGACGCCGGCGCCGATCACGACGACCTTGGCCGCATACACCCCGGAGACCCCACCCAGCAGCGTGCCGCGACCACCACCCTGCCGCATCAGGTGGTAGGCGCCGACCTGTGTCGCGAGTCGGCCCGCGACCTCGCTCATCGGGGCCAGCAGAGGTAGCGCACCACTGGCCAGTTGCACGGTCTCGTACGCGATGGCAGTGACACCCCGGTCGAGCAGCGCTCGGGTGCAGTCCCGGCTCGCGGCGAGGTGCAGATAGGTGAACAACACCTGACCGGAGCGCATCCGCTCGTACTCGACGGCAATCGGCTCCTTGACCTTCAAGATCAACTCCGCGGAGGACCACACCTGATCATGATCATCGGCAATCGTCGCACCGGCGGCGGCGAACTCCTCGTCGGTGATCGAGGATCCGAGCCCGGCGCCGGACTCGACGAGCACCCGGTGACCGTGTCGCACGAACTCGTGCACGCCGGACGGGGTGATCGCCACCCGGTACTCGTGGTTCTTGACCTCGCTCGGCACTCCGACCAACATCAGCAACCGCCTCTCGGACTGGAGGTGATGGGCCGAGCATAGTGCGGACAAGACCTGTGGATCGCCACCTTCCCGCGTGATCGCTCGACATCAGCCGATCGTGACGAGCGCACGCGGCGCACAGTCGATCGCGAGCTCCGAATCGGGTGCGAGTCGACGGACTTCTCCGTCCAGCTGGACATCGATGGCGTCGACGGTGACGAACTCGACGCGGCTGACGTGAGCCTGGGCGCCGAGCCCGATCGTCGCGGCACGCAACGCCATGACAGCGATTCGCCACCGCCGTCCGTGCCGACGCGATACCACCTCGAACAGCCCGTCGTCGGGCCGGCCGGAGCTGCCGAGCCGTCCGTACTTGGCCATCCGTGCCACATTGGCGAACACCAGACTGTCGTACAGCTCACGACGGCCTCCGACTCGGACGATCTCCACCGGCCTCAGCTCGGTGAAGGTCCGCAGCACCGACAGCAGTTCCGCGATCGTCCCCTTCCGGTCCCGCTGCAGCCCGACCGCCATGGACGGTGTCAACCCGAAACCGATGTAGGAGTGTGCGAACTGGCTCCACCGGCCCTGCGCTGAGTGGACGCTCAGCCGCAGCAGATCCAGATAGCGGGCACGGCCCGTGTGCCGGGCGGTGACGATGGCATCCACCAGAGGCATCCGCCGCGTACTGCGCCGATGGTCGTTCGCGTTCCCACCGGCGGCGACGGCGGCGACGGCATGATTACCGGCCACCTCCACGACGCCGTTCACGACCTCGTTGAATACCCCGTCCCCACTCACCGCGACGACCAACGGCGCCCCGGTCGCCGCAACTCCGCCGGCGATCTCACGAGCATGACCCGCGTGCTGGGTGGCCCGTAGCGTGACCGGCAGATCGGGCACCCGGCGGCGGAGTTCCTCTTGCATCGACTCGGCCAACGTCAGCGGGACACGCCGATTCACCGGGTTGTAGATCAGCACAACCCGATCGAAAAGCTCAACGTCCGGCGGCATCGAACGTCACCCATCCCGACGAGGCCCATCCGGGACACGCTGGGACTCGATGGGGTCTTGATGGCATCCGAGCGGCCGATTCCATCATGACGGCCGCGTGGTCGGCCAGGGGGCGTCCGCCGGCCGCAGCGAGACGAAGCCGTCCTTGACGCGTGCGGCGTGGGCGGCGAGCACCCCGCTGACCAGCGTCGGGTTGTGCAGCTCACCGGCCAGCACAGCGTCCACCAGGTCGTCGAGCGCGGCCCAGGAGAGCTCCAGCTCGGCCTCCTCGCCGACTCTGACGAAGCCGTCCGGTGCATCCGCCGGGCGCAGGTGGCGGGCCAGGAAGACCCGCAGTCGCTCGGCGATGATGCCCGGAGTGGTGAACAGATCCACCAGCACGTGCCAGGTGTCGGCAGCGAGCCCGACCTCCTCGGCCAACTCGCGTTGCGCGGCCAGCAGGGGAGCCTCCCCGTCGACGTCCAGCAACCCGGCCGGAGGCTCGAGCAGGCGGTGTCGGACGGCGTGCCGGTACTGCCGGACGAGCGCGACCCGGCCCTGGTCGTCCAACGCGATGATGCCGACCGCGCCAGGGTGCTCGAGGTACTCCCGGCTCAACGTCTCACCGTCTGGAGAGAGGATGTCGTCGGACAGCAGTGTGGTGAAGTTCCCGGTCCCGAGCACCCGCTCGGCGACGACCGGCCAGGACGTCGGCTGGTCGCTCAGTTCGTCCCGGCTGAGTTGGGGTGCCGCGCTCTCCCGCCGGTCCGGCGGCTCGACGTTCATGTCGTGGATTCCACCGGCAGGCGGGTGGCGAGGTTGCGGTCAAGGGCCGCCTCGATCAGCCCGACGAACAGCGGGTGCGGCCGGGTCGGCCGGGACTTGAGCTCAGGGTGCGCCTGGGTGGCGACGAAGTACGGATGCACGTCGTCCGGCAACTCGATGAACTCGACCAGCTTGGAGTCCGGTGACGTCCCGCTGATCACCAAACCTGCGTCCTCGAGCCGCCGGCGGTACGCGTTGTTGACCTCGTAGCGGTGGCGATGCCGCTCGCTGACATCGGTCCGCCCATAGCGTTTCGCCACGACCGAACCACCCAGCAACTCTGCGGGGTAGGCACCCAGCCGCATCGAGCCACCGAGGTCGCCCTCGCCGGACACGATGGCCGCCTGCTCGGCCATCGTGGCGATCACCGGATGCGGAGTCTCCGGAGCGAACTCGGAGGAGTCGGCGCCTTCCAGCCCGGCCAGGTGGCGGGCGACCTCGATCACCATGCACTGCAGGCCGAGGCACAACCCGAGGATCGGGATCTGGTTCTCCCGGGCGTACCGGATGGCGCTGACCTTGCCCTCGACCCCGCGGATCCCGAACCCGCCCGGCACACAGATGCCGTCGACGTCGCCCAACACGTGCGCCGCACCGTCGGCAGTCTCGCACTCATCGGAACCGACCCAGCGGACATTGACCTTGGCCCGGTTGGCGAAACCGCCGGCCCGCAGTGCCTCGACCACCGACAGGTACGCATCGGGAAGGTCGACGTACTTTCCGACCAGGGCGATCGTCACCTCCTCGCGCGGCTTGTGGACCCGGGCGAGCAACTCGTTCCAGGTCGTCCAGTCGACGTCGCGGAACGGCAGGTCGAGACGGCGGACGACGTAGGCGTCCAGACCTTCGGAGTGCAGCATCTTCGGCAGGTCGTAGATGCTCGGCACGTCGGTGTTCTCGACCACGGCTTCGACGTCGACGTCGCACATCAGCGAGATCTTGCGTTTGACCGAGTCCGGGATCGGCCGGTCGGAGCGGCAGACGATGGCGTCGGGCTGGATACCGACCTGGCGCAGCGCCGCGACGGAGTGCTGGGTCGGCTTGGTCTTCAGCTCTCCGCTGGGCCCGATGTATGGCACCAGCGAGACGTGCAGGAAGAACACGTTCTCCCGGCCGACGTCGTGCCTGACCTGGCGGGCGGCCTCCAAGAACGGCAACGACTCGATGTCGCCGACCGTGCCGCCGATCTCGTGGATCACCACATCGACGTCGGGTCCGCCGATCCCCATCATCAAGTCCTTGATCTCGTTGGTGATGTGCGGGATCACCTGCACGGTGTCACCCAGATAGTCACCGCGACGCTCCTTCGCGATCACCGAGGAGTACACCTTGCCGGTCGTGACGTTGGCATCCGCGGTCAGGTTGACGTCGAGGAACCGCTCGTAGTGGCCGACGTCGAGGTCGGTCTCGGCGCCGTCCTCGGTGACGAACACCTCACCGTGCTGGAACGGGTTCATCGTTCCGGGGTCGACGTTCAGATAGGGGTCGAGTTTTTGCATCGTCACCCGGAGTCCCCGGGCGACCAACAGGCTACCGAGACTGGAGGCACTCAGGCCCTTACCCAGCGAGGAAGCGACCCCGCCGGTGACGAACAGATGCTTGGTCGTTTTCGCGCGCGGTCCCACGGGCCTCCAGCCTATCCGTCGTCACGCCTCTCGCCGAAATCGGCACACCGTGTCGGCGCAGACGCTCATCAACCCAGCACAAAGCGGTACGCCTCCAACACGTCGGCGGCGACGGCGTCCTCGTCCGGCCAGCCGGCGGCGCGGGCAAGCCCACGGACCCGCAGTTCGGTCCGGAGGAACGAGAAGTCGGCCAGCCGACGTAGCGTCCGGGCGGCCGCGGCGACATCGCCGAGGCGGAAGAGCGCCGCCGCGTCGCCCACCAGTTCGGGGATTCCGCCGACCGTGGTCGCTACCAGGGGCAGGCCGGCGATCAGGGCCTCCTGGGCGACCAGGGCACGCGCCTCCCAGGTCGAGGTGAGCAGCGCGATGTCGGCAGCGGCAAGCAGATCGGGCACATCGCCGCGGTGCCCGAGCAACTGCACCCGCGATCCATCGGCGGCGATGCGAGCTGCCAGCGACTCTCGTTCGGGCCCGTCCCCGGCCACCACGAAGTGCAAGCGGGGGTCGTCTCGCAGCGCCGCCGCCACCTCGAGCAACAGGCGCAGGTTCTTCTGCGGCGCCAATCGGCCGACGGTCAGGACGAGCAGACCACTTTCCTCGATTCCGAGTTCGGCGCGCACCGCATCGCGATGGCGCGTCGGCGGGGTCAGCCGCGGCGCTGCGATCGGGCCGAGCCGCGCTTGCCTGGCGCCGAACCACTCGGCCTGCCGGACCAGGTCCGAACTGGCTCCGAGCGTCAGATCGGCGCCGCGAGCCACGATCCGCTGGAGGAGGCGACCGGCCACCGCCGCCGCGCCGAAGCCGAGGACGGCGTTGTGCCAGGTGACCACCAGCGGCGCGGGACCGACCAGCTGGACCGGCAGCGCCGCTGCGGCCGCCTTGTATCCGTGCGCGTGCACGACGTCGGCGGCACGCAGCAGGCTCAACGCGCGGAGCGGACGCACGTCGGCGCCGTCGAAATCGTGGGTCCGGGTCGTGGTCAGTGGTGCATAAACCCGGACTCGATGGCCGGAGTCGAGGAATCGGGGCACCAGGCTGGCGACGTGCTGGCCGATACCCCCGGTGCTGGCGGTCAGCACGAGAGCGATCTTCATCGACTCACTCATCCTCGTGCCGCTCCTCGACGCTCTCGCTCGGCCGGCCCGGGTTCCGCCCGCGCTCGCCGGATCGTCGGGTCGACGGGCGCAGCAGGTGGAGAACGGCGTTCGCCTGGCGGCGATCGATCAGCCAGACCAGTCCGGCGAAGACCGCGGTGCCGGCGAGGGCGGTGACCAGCGAGCCGAGCACGGCCCCGAGCAGTCCGACCTCGGCCAGCGCGACCGCCGCTCCGCCGAGGCCGAACCCGGCGACCAGCGCGGCACCGACGCCGACCAGCAGAGCCCGTCCCAGTCCGGGCCGGATGTTGGCGCGGGCCAGCAGAGCCCAACCGGTGAGGGCTCCGATGATCATCCCCAGCGACGTCGCGCCGGCCAGACCCGTCACGATCCACGTCCTTGGCAGCAACCGCCAGACCACGACCACCGCAACGATGACGCTTCCCCAGGCGACCACCGTGGTGAGGCCCGCATCCCGGGCCCGACGCGTCGCCAGCAACGTCCGGGTCGCCAGGCCCATCAGGCTGAACCCGATCACCCCGGGTGCGAACGCGATGATCGGCCGGGCGAGCGCGGCAGTATGGCCGGAGCCGGGTCCGAGCACGAACACCCGCGCGACGGGTACGGCGGTGGCCACCAGCAGCGCGGACCCCAGGCAGGCGAGCAGCGTGAGCGGCCCGGATATCGAGCGCAGGATCTCGTTCACCGGTCCGTCGCCGCGCTCGGCCGCCGCACTCATCCGAGGAAAGATCAGCTGGAGCAGCGGTACGGCCAGCACGGCATAGGGCAGCAGGTAGATCGCACTCGCCCAGGTGAACCGGGTCAACGCGCCGGGGTCGGGGGTGTGTTGGGCGACCCAGCTGACGACCAGGATCGAGACCTGTTGCATGACCAGGCCGGCGAGACCCGCGCCGGCAATCCGGATGATCACCGACCGATCACCGTCGGCGAAGTGGAGTCTCGGCCGCAGGCCAAGACCGAGCCCCGTCAGGCCGAGGCTGGTCGTCGCGGCGAGGGCCAGCACCCCCAGCGTCGTTCCCAGGCCGAGCACGAGCAGCGCTTCGCGACTGAGCGAGGTCAGATCGCGACCGGCCCCGGAGCCCGCGATCGCCCAGTATCCGACGTACGCGGCGATCACGACGACCGACGAGATCAATGGCGCCGCGGCAGCGGCGAGAAACCGGTGATGCGCCTGCAGCACACCGGCGCTCACCACGGCGAGGCCGTACAGCCAGATCTGAGGGATGAACATGACCAGCAGGGCCGCCAAAGTCTCGGCGCTGTCTGCGCAGGCCGGTTTGGCGAAGACCTCGGCATAGAACTGGGTCCCGGCCAGTGCCAACAGGGCAGGCAGCGTCAACACCAGCAGCGTCCAGGTCAGCAGGGCCGACACGGTGGCCGACGACGAGTCCCGCCGACCCGCTCCGACGTGCCGCGCCACCACCGGCACCACCACGCCCGCGAGCACTCCACCGGCGACGATCTCGAAGAGCACGTTGGGCAGCGTGTTGGCAGCGTTGTACGCGTCGCCCAGACAGGTGTCGCCGACGGTCTTGGAGAACACCAGTGATCGGCCGAAGCCCACGATCCGGGCGCTCAGGGTCAAGGCCGCGATACCGGACGCGACACCGCCCAACCCACCCGGCATACGAAGCTTCGCCGGTTCAGCGTTCATGATCGTCCGCGGCCGAGCCGGTCGATCCGGCGGAGCAACGGATGGGCGTCGATCACCTCGGTGAAGCTGACCCGCTCGCTGGCCACCGTGAGGGCGGCAACGCCCGCCGCGGCGGCCACTCGAGCCGACCGCGGCAGCGCCGACGCGGCCACCACTGCCAGACCCGCGCCCAGCGCGTTCGCGCCGGTGTCTCCCAGCATCGTGTGTTCGGCGAGATCACCCGGCAGCGATCCGGCCGCCGCGCCGACGACCGGGCCGACACCCCGTCCGGCCAGGACCGCGCCCAGCAACAACACGACCTTGGCCGCCCGTCCCGGCCGCAGATCGAAAAGGTTGACCAGGTTCGCCAGACCGGCGATCAGCCAGGTGTCGAGGCTGACGTCGACGACGTCGACGACACCGGACGACGTCGACGGGCCTCGACCTCGAGCCAGCAACACGCCAGCCCCTCCCGCCGCCGCACCGACGCCGGCGAGTTTGACCATCCCGCTGGTCACCGTGCCGTGCCGCAACGCACGCAGGTGCCCGGCGAAACCCTTGGCCTGGGTGTCGCCGAACAGGTCGTCGTAGGCACCTACCAGACCTGCCCCACCCGCCGCGACGATCAGCGCCCAGTCCCGTCCCCGGAAAGTGGGCGGATCTGACATCGACACGCCGGAGGACAGTGCAACACGCGCCCACTTTCGGGAGAATTCGACACCGGCGTCGACGAGAGCGCCGGCCAGCAGCGCACCGACGGCGACCGGTCCACCCGCCAGCGAGACCGTACGCCCGGCGTAGTTCCTGCGCAGCCAGCGCGAACCCGTCGATGAGCGAGCTGCGCATCGCCTCGCCAGGAGACTGCCCGTGGCGGCAGCGACGGCCGCCGACAAACCGGCGGCGAAGATGCGCACGCTCAACGCACCGGCAGCGCCGGCATCGGCGCGTCGGCGCCGGTCAGGGCGCCATAGTGACCCTGCCGGCCGAGCAGTTGCTCCTTACCGGCGAGCTGGACCGTGGTCACGCCGCTGGTCAGATCGGCAACGTCGACCGTGCTCAACAGATCGACGCTACTGGCGTCGGTGCGGATCGCGAGCACATCGGGTCCGTGGATCTCCGTGCTGTTCGGGCCGGCGACCACCACGCCGGCGGCCGCAGTCTTCAGCGCAACGTCGAACTGGACGTGCGCGGCGACGTCAGCGGTGCCGGATGTCGTCGTGGGCGCCGCTGCGGTGATGACGATGGCCAGTTGGGCCTGCTCGGTCGACTTGCCCTCGACCGCCACCAGGCCGGCGCCGGTGAGTGACCTGGTGATCTCCTTCGCCACCGTGTCCTCGGCGGCTGCATTCTTGGCAAGGACAGCCCGTCCGACGGCCGAACCGAGCCTGGTCGCTGCGCTCGTCTCACCCGGCGCATCGAGCACCTGGCCGTAGTCCGCCAGTGCCTCATCGATCGTGTCCGACGCGGTCTCACCGAAAGCTTTCGCGTCCACTCGGACCGTCCTGGTCACCTCGCCACCGGCCACCGGCACGGCTTTGGTGATCGAGTCCACCACGGTGCTCGGCGCATCGGGCATCACGATCACGGCGACCTGGTCACCGCTCAGCAGACCATCGGTGATCGTCGGATCGACCCTGGCGGCATAGTCCTCGCGGTACTTGTCCAACGCGTTGCGGCGATCGATCTCGGCCCGCAGCTCCTGGACGGTCTTGCGATCCTGCTCCGCCTGCTGAGTGAGCCCCGAGCCGACCGATGGGCGCAACGTGACACCGATGACGATCCCTACGCTGAGAGCCAGGAAGACCGCCATCAACGAGACGATGTGATACCGGAAGTTGATCATCGAAACCCGCCGTCGGTGCCCGCCGTCACTGCGCTGGACTCACATCTCATCGCGCCAGGTCCCGGCTGATCATGTGAACAACTCCTTCAACCAGTACGAGGCGTCGCGGAGCCGAGCCAGGATCAAGCTGTCGACGGCCGAGCCCAGATCGGTCATCGACAACGCGGTCACCAGTGCCAGCATCGCCGATGCCACCAACAGCACCAGATGCCACGACTTGATCTGGCTGTGGTAGATCCTCGAGACCCCCTTGGCATCCACGAGCTTCGGCCCGACGCGCAGCCGGGTCAGGAAGGTCGACGCCATCCCCGCCCGCCCTTTGTCCAAGAACTCCACGAGTGAGGCGTGCGTGCCCACCGCGACAAGCAGTTCGGCACCCTTGGAGTCGGCGAGCAGCATGGCCGCGTCCTCGCTGGTGCCCAACGCCGGGAACGTGATACCGCTCAGTCCGAGGCGCTCCAGCCGTTCCAGCCCGGGGGCACGACCGTCCGGATACGCATGGACCACCAGCTCCGCCCCGCTGCGCAACACCTCGTCGGAGCAGGAGTCCATGTCGCCGATCACCATGTCGGGGCGATAGCCTGCCTCCGCCAGCGCGTCTGCCCCACCATCGACGCCCATCAGCAACGGCTTGTACTCGGTGATGTAGGGCCGCAGGGCGTCCAGATCGGAACGATAGTCGTACCCGCGGACCACGATCAGGACATGGCGGCCCTCGATCGGGGTCCCCACTTCCGGCACCCCGACCCCCTCGAGCAGGAGTTCCTTCTCCGCCCGCAGGTAGGTCATGGTGTTCTCGGCGAACGCGTCGATCTGATCGGCGAGGCCCACCTGGGCGGCGGCGAGCTGGCCCGCCAGCCGATCCGGAGTCATCCGGACACCTTCGGCCACGACAACGCCTCGCGGATCGAGCACGCGACCCTGGTCGATGGTGACCCGGTCGCCTTCGTGGAGCCGGTTCAGCGCGTCCTCGCCGACGTCGTCGACCAAGGGGACCGCCGCCTCGAGCAGGATCCCCGGCCCCAGGTTGGGATATCGGCCCGACACCGACGGCACCACATTGACGACGCCGCCGACCTGCGCGCGAACCAGAGCCTCCGCACTCACTCGGTCGAGGTCACTGTGGTGGATGACGGCGATCTCACCGGCTCTGAGGCGCTTGGTCAGGTTCTTCGTCCTCCGGTCGAGGCGGACCACCCCCCCGACCTCGGTCGGGGCTGCGCGGCGGCGGAGGGTGGGCAGTCTCATGGTCGGGACCATCCTCGCACCTGTCGCAAGCCGAACACCCTCACCGGCGCCGACCGGGCTCCAGACTCGCCGCGTACGCCCTACGCTTCGGCCATGGAGGCGCCCGACCCGGCCGTGTCGTTGTTCTGGATCGCGCTGTGCGCCGTGCTCGCACCGTTGCTGGCCGGCTTCGTTCCTCGCAAGATGTTGCCCGAGGTCGTCCTGCTGCTCGTCTTCGGGGTGCTGATCGGACCGAATGTTCTTCGTCTGGCCGCGAACGACGAGGCCATCGGACTGCTCAGCGAGCTAGGCCTGGGCATGCTGTTCTTGTTGGCCGGATACGAGGTCGAGCTCAAGGAGCTCACCGGTCGTGGCGGAAGGCGAGCATTGCTGACCTGGCTGATCTGTCTCGCGTCGGCGTTCGTCACGATCTGGATGCTCGGGCTCACTGGTGCGGTGCACGCCGAGATCGCCGTGGCGATCGCTCTCACCTCGACCGCGCTCGGCACCCTGCTCCCGATCCTCAAGGACTCCGGCATCTTGGGCACCTCGTTCGGCGGTGCGGTGCTGAATCACGGCGCGATCGGCGAGCTGGGTCCCGTCGTCGCCATGGCAATCCTGCTGAGCGCGCGGAAACCCGGCTGGTCCGTCGTCGTGCTGGCCGTGTTCGCTGTGCTGGCCGTCGGCCTGACCTTGCCCTGGAAACGCTTGCAGCGCGGCACGTCTGGCGTGATGCAACTGATCAGAGCAGGATCGGAGACCACCGGGCAGACGACGGTCCGGTTGACCGTGCTGCTGCTGGTCACCCTCCTCGCGCTCGCCGCCGCCTTCTCCCTCGACTCCGTGCTGGGCGCCTTCGCCGCCGGCTTCATCCTCCGTCGTCTGATCCCCGAGGGCGACGAGCAGCTCGAGCACAAGCTCAACGGCCTGGCGTTCGGTCTGCTCATCCCCGTGTTCTTCGTGACCTCCGGGATGGCCATCGACCCGGCGGCTGTGGCTGCCCACCCGCTCGGCCTGGTCGCCTTCGTTGCCTTGATCATGCTGGTGCGCGGAGTCCCGGTGTATGTCGCCGGCCGGACCGAACGCAATCTCCTCACCGGGGATCGCCAGTTCGACCGCCGCGACAGCGTACGCCTCGGTCTGTATGGCGCGACGGGGTTGCCGATCATCGTCGCGGTCACCACGACCGCGGTCAACGCCGGTCAGATGTCGACGGCCAATGCGTCGCTCCTGGTTGCCGGAGGGGCGGTCACCGTCCTGGTCCTTCCGATGAGCGCTACGCTGCTGTCCCGCCCCAGCGCCCGGCCTGCCGACTGAGCCGGTTCGCGTCGCCGGCACAGACCGCGATCACGGCGAGGTACGTGATGGCCCACGCCCGGCTCACCCGCGCAACCGCTCCAGGCGAAAGCGGCTCGCGAGGGCCGTGGAGGGAAGGTCGTGTGGCTCCTCCTCAAGCTCGGCGAGACCGCGCCAGCCCTCGACCCGCAGCCCGAACTTGCGCACCAGCCGGTCGGTGAACGGTGACTGTGACAGTCGGGCCAGGCGAAGCCGGTGCGCCCCACGGACGACCTCGATCTCCATCCCGGGTCGAAATTCCGTACTCCGGCGACCGTCGCAGGAGATGAGTCCGCTGGTGGGCGACGCGTCCAGCAGTTCGACGACTACGGTCGAGCTGGGGCTCAGCACCAGCGGTCGGGCGAACAGCGCGTGCGCGCTCAGCGGAACGACGAGCAGGGCGTCGACACCCGGCCAGATGACCGGGCCGCCGGCCGAGAAGGCGTAGGCCGTCGAGCCCGTTGGCGTGGCCACCAACATCCCGTCGCACGCCCAGCGCGACAGCGGACGGCCGTCGATCTCGACGACCAGCTCGACCATCCGCTCGCGTGCCGCCTTCTCGATCGACACCTCGTTGATCGCGTACGAGCACCAGACCGGCTCACCGTCCTCGCGCACGGTCACCTCGATGGTGAACCGTTCCTCGACCGCGTACGAGGAGCCGACCACCTGCGCGACAATGTTGTCGATCTCGCTCGACTCCGCCTCGGCCAGGAAGCCCACGTGGCCGAGATTGACCCCGAGCAGCGGGATGTCGGAGGTCATCACCCACTCGGCCGCACGCAGAATCGTGCCGTCACCGCCCAGGACGACCATGAGCTCGTACGGCAGGGGCTCGGCGGTCTCGATCCCAGCTGCGGTCCGCGGCGGGATCAGCTCGCTGATCGGTTGCCGAAGACGGTCGGAGAGGATCTCACGGTCCTCGTCGGGAACCGCGACGTCCAGTCCTGCAGCGAGCAGACCGCCGACAAGCCGGGTCGCCGCATCCACAGCTTCCGGGCGACCCATGTGCGTCAGCACGGCCACCCTCCGTGCGGGTTCGACCCGCCCGTCCGAGGTCACCTGCCCCAGCATAGGAGGATCCCTCTCATTCGAACTGCACGCCGTCGAGTGGATCGGTGGCTCCCTGGCCGCGATGCAGCCAGAGGAAGAACTCGACATTACCGCTTGCTCCTGGATGTCGGCTCGGCACGCAGCGTCGGGCCGGACGACCGAGCCGGTCCGCCAGCTCGACCACCGCTCGTACCGCAGACCGGCGCAATGTCGGGTCGCGCACCACGCCGTTCTTGCCCAGGTGCTCGCGACCGACCTCGAACTGGGGCTTGACCAGCACGATCAGATCGGCGTCCGGTGCGGCGAGGATCACCAGCCGCTCCAGGACGAGACTCAGCGCAATGAACGACAAGTCGGCCACGACCACATCCACGGCAACGCCGTCGAGATGTGCGAGGGTCAGCTCACGCAGGCTGGTCCGCTCGTGGACCACGACGCGCGGATCGGACCGCAGGACGGGAGCCAGTTGTCGGGTGCCGACGTCGACCGCATAGACGGGCGCGCACCCGTGCTCGAGCAGGACCTGGGTGAACCCCCCGGTGGAGGCGCCCGCGTCCAGCGCTCGACCCGACACCGACAGGCCGAGGTCGGCCAAGGCGTCGACCAGCTTGTGGGCACCGCGTGAGACGTAGTGATCCCTCACCGCGACGACGTGCTCATCACCGCACACGCTCATCGACGGCCGGCGGGCCACGACGTCGTTCACCAGCACCTGTCCGGCCGCGATCATGGTCTGAGCCTGCCCGCGGGAGCGAGCCAGGCCGCGTTCGACCAGGACCCGGTCGAGCCTCGTAGTCGTCCGGCCGGGGATCTGCCGACCATCGGAACCAGTCAGTTCCCGCGAGACTGCTCGGGCAGCCCGGTGTGTAGTGCGGAATGCAGCGCTTCGTGCACCTCGGCCAGCCGATCATGGTGCTGCGCGACCGGCCGGTCAGCCAAGTCGGCCAGGTCGCTCACCAGTGCGTCCAGATCGGGCGCGTCCGTCGCCGTCGGTGGTGCCGCCGGCACGGCTGCAGGCGCCGGACCGGGGACCCCCGACACCTCACTCACGAGTCCTGCTCACTCGCGGTCGTCGCGGGCCGCTTGGCCGGTACCTTCTTGACTGTCGCCTTCTTGGCGGGAGCCTTCTTGGCGGGAGCCTTCGTCGCCGCTCCCTTCGCGGTGGCCGCCTTCGCGGTGGCCGCCTGCGCGGTGGCCGCCCGGGCCGGTGTCTTCTTGGCCGGTCGCTTTGTCGGGATCGGCGTCGGGGTGGCGGTACCCGTCGGCGTGCTCGCCGCGGCCACCGTGGCTGCGATGTTCGCCGTCCGCAGGGCGGCGATCTCGGCGCGCAGGTCTTCGATGTCCTCGGCCGTGGCGAGTCCGAGCCTGCCGACCGCCTTCTGCACCTCGGCGTCGACGAACGACACCAACAGCTGACGGTTCGCCTTGCTGGTCGCGAGCAGTTCGTCGGCCAGCTTGCCGACCCGGTCACCGGCGTCGGCCGCGACGTCGCCGAGGCCCGCCTGATCGAGCAGACCCTTGGCAGTAGCCATCGCCTTGGCGCGGGTGGTCTTGGTGAGACCGCTCGCCAGCTGTGCGTAGCTCTGCAAGGCTTCGATGACCATCGTAGGTCTCCTTCTGCTGCCGGGTAGTCCTACCGTATCCCCCTCCTCGCCGGACTTGTCAGATCCTCAACTGGCTATAGCACGTTGAGAGTCTGACAACTCGGGGGTCAGGAGAGGGCGTCGATGATCGTGGAAACGTCGAGGGGACGGTGTGCATCGGCATACGTCCAGGCCAGGTGCGCCGCCGCCCAGAGCGCAGCGACCCTTTGCGACGCTCCCGGGGACGGTGTCGGCAAGGTCAGCTCGCCGGCCTGTTCACACACGGTCACGCCGGCACAGCTGGCCTGATCGCCGACAACACTGGCGACCAGTGGCGGCTCGAGCAGCGCAGCCACATTCCACCCGAGGTACGTGGGCCGTTCCGACGGCACGGCCGCCAGCAGTTCCGGAGCGCCGTGCGCACCGGTGAGCACCATCAACGAGTCGATGCCCAGTCCCACCGCTCCCGCGATGTCGGTGTCGATCCGATCGCCCACGAAGATCGGGTGCCGCGCGCCCAGCCGCTCGATCGTCTCGTCGAACAGCGGTCGGTACGGTTTGCCGGCCACCTCGGGATCGACGTCGACCGCCACCCGTACGGCGGCCACGGCCGCGCCGTTGCCCGGCACGATGCCGCGATCGGTCGGCCTGGTCAGATCGGTGTTGGTCGCCAGCCAGTGCGCGCCGCGATGGATGGCCACGGCCGCCTCGTTGAGCTCTTCCCACTGCAGGTCGGTCGACCAGCCCTGGATGACGGCGACCGGATCCTCGTCGGCGGATCGGACGCCGGTGAGTCCGACCTCGCTCAGTGCTGCCCAGAGTCCGCCGCCGCCGACAACCAGTACCTTCGCTGCGCCGCCGAACCTCTCACGCAGCAGGTGGGCCGCCGCCTGGGACGAGGTGACGACGTCACTGCGGTCGGCATCGATTCCGAGATCGCGGAGATGCTCGGCCACGTTAGCGGGGGTTCGCGCAGCGTTGTTGGTCACGAACCCGATCTTGGCGCCGCGTGCCCGCAGCTCCGCGACTCCCGCCGCGGCGCCCGCTACGGCTGTCGGACCGAGATAGATCACCCCGTCCAGATCGAACAACACCGCGTCGTACGCGCTGATCAGTGGCTGCTCGCTCATCGGGTCGGGCCCGTTCCCTTGCCTGTGGTCGAGCCGGGTGGGTCTGCCTGGCGCCCTGGCCCCTCGTCGCCTTCGTCGTTCTCGTCGTCTTCGCTCTCGTCGTAGTCGATGACCAGCCCGTCGAGCTCGTCCACCCGCTCAGCGGCGTCGGTTTGCTGGTCCGGATCGAGGACGGCGGCGACGGAGAAGGCATGCCGGGCGTCTCGCTCGCGTTCGGCCCGCAGCAACGTCTCCCCGTACGCGTACCAGAGTCGCCCCCGAGCCGGGCGGAGCTTCTCCCCGCCTGCCCCGTAACGTTCCACCGCGGTCGCCAGCACACGCAAGGACTCGGCGTGCTGGCCGAGGTCGGCCCGAGCGCCCGCCTCGACGATGATCATCTCGATCCGCAGTGCCGGGTCGAGGTCGTGGCGGTGGGACTCCTTGGCCAACTTCAACGCCGTCTCCGGACGGTCCAACGCCCGCTCGCAATCGGCCATCACGGGCAGGTAGTCCTGAGTGCCGGTCATCCGCCGCAGGGCCCGGAACTCCTGCAGCGCGACGTCGAACCGGCCACTGGCGTACGCGGTCTCGGCCACGGCCTCCCGCACGATCGGCAGCCGTGCCGCGCGTCGCTTGGCGGCTTCGGCGTGAGCATGCGCGAGTTCGGGATCATCGTCGATCACCTGGCCGGCGACGACGAGGTGACCCGCAACGATCTCGGCCAGCTCCTTCGGCAAGCCACGAAGCTCGGCCCGGACCTGGCGGTGCAGTGCTCGAGTGTCGACTCCTTCCGGGATCCGTGGTTCATCGGCGTGGCGATCCAGCCCGGGCGGCGGCGCGGGACGACGCTCTCCACCGTCGCGTGGCTGGCGGTGCGAGGTCCCGGTGATTCCAGTTCCCTGGCCACTGTCGGTCGACCCCGACCGACCGCCTCCCCGCGGAGCTCCGGGTGGATGGCTTCGGGGACGGGACGCGGCGGATCGCCCGCCGGACCGGCCGTCGGTGCCACGACCTTGTTCGGGACGCCCGCGATCACCAGAACGGCCCTGACCACCAGAACGGCCCTGACCTGCTCCGCCCTGGCCGCCTGAGCGGGGACCTCGGCCCGGCTGTCGGTTGTCTGCCACTGCTCAATCCTGTCGGGTCGCCACGAGCGACGCAAAAGCGCGCGGACTGCCGGCGCGCCTCAGCAAGCGTCCCGACCGACGACAACGACCTCGGGACCGGTAGCCGCGAGCTCACGAACCGTCTCGGCACCGGCGCCGGCGTCGGTGATGATCAGATCCACTTCGGCGACCGAGGCGAACGCACAGAAGGAGTCGCGACCCAGCTTTCCGGAGATGACGGGCACCAGTCGTCGTCGAGCCGCGAGCAGCATGGCCCGCTTGGCGCCGGCCTCCTCCGGATTCGTGGTGGTCAACCCCTTTCCCGCGGTCAGTCCGTTGACGCCGATCACAGCCAGGTCTGCGGTCAGGGTGCTGAGCCTTCGGCTGGTCCAGACATCCACCGCCGCAGACGTCAAACCGCGCAAGGTGCCCGACAGCGTGATCACCGTCAAGTTGTCCAGACCGGCCAGGTAGTGCGCCGCGGGCAGATTGTTGGTCACCACCACCAACGAACGGTCCCGCGGCATGGCCGTCGCGCAGACGTAGTTCAGCGAGCCCGAGTCCAAAATCACCACACCGTCCTCCGGAAGCTCGGCGACCACCCGGTCCGCGATCACGAGCTTGTCGGCGTACTGCTCGGCATGCCGTGCGGCCAACGCCTGCTCGAACGGAGTGTTCTGGAGCAGCTCCGCCCCGCCGCGAACCCGACGGACGACTCCCCGGCGCTCCAGCACGTCGAGATCACGGCGCACGGTCTCCGTTGTCACCCCGAGCAGCTCACTGAGCTGCACCACGCTGGCCCGCCGACCGTGCAGATCCAGCAGCAGCTCGGTAATGGTTCGCTGCCGCTCGGGCGCATACATGCTCACCAGCGGTCTCCTTCACCGGACGGCCCATTCAAACACGCGGACCGCGGGAGTGCTCCTCGCAAGAGAAACGGGCACAATCTTGGGACAATTTCGGTCCATCCTGAGGGTAGACCTGCGCGAGTGACCTGGGTTACGGTGAGCCAACGCAGCCATTCGGACATTCAACACAGACAATCCCACTGGCCTGTACGCCCACCCGTTTGCCGTCTCCCGTCCCCATCGACGACGGCAGAGAGCGAGGATCGTGTCCATCACCAATCCCCCGCGAGTCCCCCGAGTCCCCCGCCGCCGACGCCGGCGAGCGGGAGCCATCGGAATCGGGCTCGGTTTCGCGCTCGGGTTGTCCGGTTGCGCCGGCTTCGGCAATCTCGGCACCGAGCCAGGTGTGACGACGGTGACGCTGGCGAGCGTCAACAACCCGCAGATGCAGGACATGGCGCAGTTGCTGCCCGAGTTCAACAAACTCCATCCCGACATCCGGATCAACATGATCTTCATGGAGGAGAACGATCTGCGCAACGCCGCGACCAAGGACGTCGCGACCAAGGGCGGGCAGTACGACATCATGACGGTCGGCGCGTACGAAGTGCCGATCTGGGGCCAGAACCGTTGGCTGGAAGACCTCACCGACCTGGCTGCGCAGGACGCGAGCTATGCCGTGGGCGACTTCTTCAAGCCGGTCCGCGACGGGGTGTCGTACGACGGCCGGCTGTACGCGGTGCCGTTCTACGGTGAGTCGTCGTTCCTGATGTATCGCAAGGACCTGTTCGACGAAGCAGGAATCACGATGCCGGAGCGCCCGACGTGGGATCAAGTCGCCGAGTATGCCGCCAAGCTGAAGGACCCGAGCTCCGACCGCGCGGGCATCTGCCTGCGCGCCAAGCCGGGCTGGGGCGAGATGTTCGCCCCCCTCACCACGGTGGTGAACACCTTCGGTGGCCAGTGGTACAACATGGACTGGCAAGCTCAGGTCAACTCTCCGGCCTTCACCGACGCCGTCAAGTTCTACATCGACACCCTCGCGGCGTCCGGTGAGGGTGACCCGGTCTCATTCGGATTCACCGAGTGCCTGAACCTGTTCAGCCAGGAGCGCGCCGCGATGTGGTACGACGCCACCTCGGCCGCCGGTTCGGTCGAGGACGCCAAGAACTCGTTGGTTGCCGGAAAGGTCGGCTACGTCCGAGCGCCGGTGAAGATGACCGAGAACTCCGGCTGGCTGTGGTCGTGGAACCTCGGCATCAACGCCGAGTCGAAGAACAAGCAAGCGGCGTGGGAGTTCGTCAAGTGGGCGACCTCGAAGGACTACGCAAAGCTGGTCGGCTCCACTCTCGGCTGGTCGCGGACACCACCGGGAACCCGCAAGTCGACGTACCTCATCCCGCAGTACATCAAGGCCGGCGGAGACTTCGCGCCCCTGACCGCCAAGATCATGAACGAGGTGGACCCGACCAAGCCCGGCGTGGATCCGCAGCCGTGGGTCGGCATCCAGTACGTGACCATCCCCGAGTTCCAGGATGTCGGGAACCAGACGTCCCAGCTGCTCGCGGATGTGATCGCCGGCAGACGTCCGCTCGACCTGGCGCTCGATCAGGGGCAGAAGATCGCGCAGCGAGCCGGCGACCAACAGAGGAAGGGCTGAGATGACCAGCACGGTGGAGGAAACGCCCGCGATCGCGCCGCCGAGGACAGCAGCGAAGAGCAAGAAGGTCAAGATGGCCGA
Source organism: Propionibacteriales bacterium (assembly GCA_038257965.1). Classification (GTDB taxonomy): domain Bacteria; phylum Actinomycetota; class Actinomycetes; order Propionibacteriales; family Propionibacteriaceae; genus Microlunatus. The sequence goes on along the minus strand of JBBSQJ010000025.1, from coordinate 4,278 downwards.
CCTCAAGGGCCAAGACCTCGCGCAACGCAAGTTCGGGCGCAAGCTGATCATGCCCGGCTTGATCGCTGCCATTTTGATCACTCAGATCCCGTTCGTCGCAACCATCTACTACTCCTTCCAGGACTGGAACCTGGCGAGGCCGCAGGACCGGTCGTTCGCCGGCTTCTCCAACTACGTCGCGGTCATCACGAATGGCGCGTTCCTGCCATCGATCTGGGCAACGATCCGCATCGTCGGCGGCTCGATGATCCTGTCGCTGGTCCTCGGCCTGGCCTTGGCGGTTTTGCTGGACCGCGACTTCAAGGGCCGGGCTGTGGCGCGCACCTTGTTGATCACGCCGTTCCTGGTGATGCCCGCCGCCGCAGCGCTGATCTGGAAGTACTCGCTGCTCGAGGTCAACACCGGGATGGTGAACTGGGGTCTCGGCCTGGTCGGCATCGATCCCATAGCCTGGAACACCGACCACCCGGCCCTGACGATCGTGTTCACCCTGACCTGGCAGTACACCCCGTTCATGATGTTGATCCTGCTCGCCGGACTGCAGTCACAGGCCGGGGAGGTTCTGGAGGCTGCCGACGTCGACGGCGCCAGCGCCATCCAGACCTTCCGCTTCATGACGCTGCCACACCTTCGCAGTTACGCGGAGCTGGCCATCCTGCTGGGCACCGTGTTCATGATCCAGGTGTTCGACCCGATCAACATCATGACCAAGGGGGCCGGGAACACCAAGACCATCGCCTACCTGCTGTACGAACGAGCGTTCATCGGCCAGCAGGTCGGGGAGGCGGCGGCATACGGCGTGATCACGGTCATCCTGACCATCGTCTTCGCCACCTTGGCCCTCCGCACCATGTTCAAGATCTTCACCGAGGAGGCCCGCTGATGTCCACCGCCGTCGAGACGCCCCGGCCCCAAACGACGCAGCCGACGACACCGGCGCGCACCGGGCCCAACCCGTTCAGCCGTCGTAAGGTGACTGGATACTTCATCACCCTGCTCACCTGGGTGCTGGTCTTCCTCTTCTTCTTCCCCGTGTTGTGGATGATCGTGACCAGCTTCAAGACCGAGGGCCAGGCTGCCACGTACCCGCCCCAGTTCATCTTCACTCCCACCCTGGACCGCTACGCCGCAGTGTTCGACCGCGGGATGGGTCTGTATCTGCTGAACTCACTCTTCCTCGCGGTCGGGTCCACCATCGTGGTGATGCTGCTAGCCATCCCCGCGGCATACGCCTTGTCGGTCCGGCCGATCATCCGCTGGCAGGACGGGCTGTTCTTCTTCATCTCCACCAAGTTCATGCCCGTCGCGGCATCCATCATCCCGGTGTTCCTGCTGCTGCGCACCTTCGGCCTGCTGGACAACCTCTGGGCTCTCGGCCTGCTCTACATCGGGATCAACCTGCCACTCGCCGTGTGGATGATGCGGTCGTTCTTCGCCGAAGTGCCGATCGCCGTGGTCGAGGCGGCGCAGATCGACGGGGCGAGTTACGGCCGTGAGCTCTGGCGGGTGTCACTCCCGATCGTCGCCCCGGGCGCCGCGGCCGCAGCATTGATCTGCTTCATCTTCGCGTGGAACGAGTACTTCCTGGCCAACCTGCTCACCGCGGTCGTCGCCCGCACCACACCACCGTTCCTCGGCAGCTTCGTCGACGGTCGTGGACAGTTCCTGGCAATCTTGTCCGCCGCATCGACGATCGCCGTGCTGCCCGTCATCGTGGCCGGTTGGCTGGCCCAGAAGCGCTTGGTCCGTGGACTCGCCATGGGTGCGGTGAAGTAGGTGCGAGCGGTCGTCTTCCGAGCTCCAGGTGAGCTCGCTATCACCGAACGTCCGGATCCGGTGCCCGGCCCGCGCGAGGTCGTGGTCCGGGTCGAGGCGGTGGGGATCTGCGGGACTGACCTGCACGTCTTCGATGGTGAGTTCGCCCCGACGCAGTTCCCGATCGTGCCCGGTCACGAGACGTCCGGCGTCGTGGAGTCGGTCGGCGACGCGGTGAGCGAACTGAGTCCCGGCGACCTAGTCACCGTGGATCCGACACTGACCTGCGGAGAGTGCAGTTTCTGCGCGATCGGCCGGTCGAACCTCTGCGAGAACTGGAACGGATCAGGCGTCGCCCGTACGGATGGGTCGACGGCGGAATTCCAGCTGGCACCGGTGCGCAACGCCCACCGGCTGCCGGACGGCGTCGATCTGGCCCTCGCGGCGATGATCGAGCCGCTGTCGTGCGCCATCCGCGGCTACGACCTGCTTCCCCGCCGACTCGGCGAGCACTATCTCGTGTACGGCGCCGGCACGATGGGTCTGATGATGGCCCAGCTGGCGCCGCGGGCTGGCGCCGCCAGCGTCACCGTCGTGGATCGCAACCCCGCCCGGCTGGAGGTGGCGAAAGAGGTGGGCGTCGAGATCACCGCCGAGTCTGCGGACGACGTGGCGCGTCGCGGAGGCTGGGACGTCGTGATCGATTGCACCGGCGCGATCCCGGCCATCGAGGACGGCGTTCGCCGGGTGCGGCGCGGCGGGACGTTCCAACAGTTCGGGGTGGCTCCGGTCGACGCCCGGGCTTCCTTCTCACCGTTCCAGGTCTACAACGACGAGATCACCATGGTCGGCTCCATGGCGGTGCTGAACTCGTACGGCCGAGCCGTCGAGATGTTCGCGGCCGGCGCACTGCGCGCCGACCGCATGGTGTCGCACGCATTCTGCCTGGACGACTACACCGACGCACTCGCCCAATTCCGCGCCGGCAAGGGTAGAAAACTGCAGATCCGCCCCCAAGCCGGCCGGTCGGTGGAACTGTTGTAACCCGGTACCCGTTGCCGTCACCGAGGGGGAGCAATGGACCAGCCGATGGGGACTCTCCAGGCGCGTCACGCGGCCATCACGCGCGTCCTGGCCGAACAGGGCCGGATCGACGTCGCCGAAACCGCCGAACTGCTGGGTGTCGTCCCAGAGACGGTGCGGCGAGACCTCAGGGCGCTCGAGCGGAGCGGCGTGCTCCGACGGGTCCATGGGGGCGCGATCTCCAGCGCGGCTGAGAGTTGCGTGCCGATCCCGACCCTTGCCGAACCCGCGGCGGACGAAGCGGCCGCCGCAGCGGCCGTCTGGTCCGGGCTACCCCGCACCGGCACCGTGCTGATCGGCAGCGGACCGTTGGCCCTCGCACTTACCCATGCCCTGATCGCGGCACCACCGGCCCAAGCCGGCCTGACGGTCGTGACCAACTCGGTGAACACGGCTGTCCATCTCGCCCGCCTGCCCCTGCTATCGGTCTACAACATCGGCGGCACGGTGTCGTATCCGACCGGCGCGCAGGAGGGCGACTGGGCGCTGGATGAGCTTCGCCGCCTTCGCGTCGACGTCGCCGTCCTGAGCCCTGCGGGAATCTCCGTCCGACATGGGTTGAGCGAGTCGACACCCTCGGCGGCCGCGGTGGCGCAAGCCATCGTTTCTTGCTCCGAGCGTCGCCTCGTCGTCTGTACCGGCCAGGCCCTGGGCCACAGCTCCTTCGTCCAGTTCGCGCGGCTCGACGAGATCGATCACCTCTTCGTCGCCGGCCGGCCCGACGGCGCCGCCGCTCGATCCCTGCTCGACCAGGGCGTACCCATGACGGTGCTGACCGCGTCGCCGCACGCAGGCCCCGCGGATCTGCGGCCAGTGGCGCAAACCCACAGCATCGGTTGACACCGCAGCCGCCCCGAGCGGCCGATCCGACCGGAAGCGATGACTCGGCGTGAAAGCAAGGCCGATCGAACCGGGTGGCCTGCTCGACCCGAAACCAAGAAGGTGCTCAGAAACCAAAAAGGCCAACCCGAAGGTTGGCCTTTTTGTTGTGTTGTCCGGCGACGTCCTAGTCTCCCACACGGTTCCCCGTGCAGTACCATCGGCGCTGAGAGGCTTAACTTCCGGGTTCGGAATGGAGCCGGGTGTTTCCCTCTCGCTGTGATCACCGAAACTCTATGGAGATGTAGCGGAAGTGCTCCTACCTTCGGGGGTAGAAAGCGCAGTCCCGACCGTATCTCAAGAACTGCACAGTGGACGCGAAGCATCTTTGTAGGAACAAGCCCTCGGCCTATTAGTATCGGTCAGCTCCACACATTGCTGTGCGTCCACATCCGACCTATCGCCCAGTGGTCTGCTGGGGGCCTTACCAGGTTAACCCTGTGGGAGCCATCATCTTGGAGCGTGCTTCCCGCTTAGATGCTTTCAGCGGTTATCACTTCCGAACGTAGCCAACCAGCCGTGCTCTTGGCAGAACAACTGGCACACCAGAGGTTCGTCCAT
>JBBSQJ010000024.1:0-27057 GCA_038257965.1 Propionibacteriales bacterium | reverse complement strand
TCGCGGGCTGACGCAGCGTGGCCGCGCTGAGGGTGCTCGCAGTGCTGGCCAGCTTGCGCACGGCCGCCCGCTTCTGGCCCGCCGCCTTCCTGGCCTGCTCGCGGGCGGCTGCCTTCTTCGCGGCTGCCTTCTTGGCCGCCGGTGTGGCCTTGCGGGTCGGCTGGCGCAACGAGGCGGCCCGGACCGTTGTGTCCAGCAGTTCCTCCAACGCGTCGCGAAGGCACTGCACCAACACATCGAGATCCCCGACTGCGTCACGGTCGGCATTGATGCCGACGCAGATGTCACCGTCGTACGACGTGACCCCGATGGCGAGCAGATGTCCTGCCGCCAGCGGCAGGACAGGGTAGCTGCTGATCAGTCGCGAACCGGCCGCGTACATCGGAACCTGCGGGCCCGGCACATTCGTGATCACCAGATCGTGTTGCTTGCGGACAACTTCGGCGGCGACCCGTACCCCAAGCGCATGCAGTGTTGTCGGCGCAAAGCCGGCGATGTCGGCGATCGAGCGTGCCCCGACCGCGCGACCGCTCTCTCGGTGGGCCTGGGTGCCGAAGGCCACCTGATGCAGCCGCATCAGCGCGTTCGGTTCGCCGATCGGTAGCGTCTGGAGGTGGGGAGCGACGGAACTGCCGAGCGATGTGGGCACCCCTTCTTCCTCGGTGACGCTCATCGGCACCAGTGCGGTGACCGTGGTGCCTCCACCGAGCGACTCGCCGCGGGTGAGCAGCCAGGACCGCAGACCGCCGGCGATGATCGCCAGGACCACGTCGTTGATGGTGTGGCTGTGCTCGCTGCGAATGGCTTTGAGGTCGCCGAGCGACAGGCACACCGTGGCGACCCGGCGCTGCTCGGAGAGCATTCCGGTCAGGGGCGACCCCGATGGCGGTCGAGTCCCCCGCAGGGCGTCAGCGGCCAGGGATCCCATCGCCGCGCCAAGACCACCGACGGCGTCGCCGACGGCAACCGCGACACCGAGCACTCCCATCAGCGCCCCTCGGGCGTTCTGTACGGCCCGAACTGGGTCCCGCGCGCTCTCCAGCAGCGCACCCGCGACGAGTTCCACGGCGGACGGCTCGGCGAGCGGTCGCCAGGCGGCCTCCGCTCGCCCTCCAGACCGCATCGCTTGCTCAGGCTCGGTGTCCAACAGCACCTGACCGATGTCGACGGTGTCGACCCCATCGACCAGGCAGAGGTGCGACTTGGCCACGATCGCGAAGCGGTCCCCCTCCAGACCCTCGACGAGATACATCTCCCACAAGGGCCGCGAACGGTCCAGCCGGCGGGCGAGGACGCGACCGACGAACTCCCTCAGCTGGGCGAAGGTGCCGGGTCGCGGCAACGCCGACTGCCGGACATGGAACGTCAGGTCGAAGTTCTCGTCGTCGACCCAGATCGGGCCGGCCAGCCGGACGGGCACCTCCCGGATCCGCTGGCGGTAACGCGGGACGAACTCGATCCGTTGTCGGACCAGCGCGATCAGTCGCTCGTAGTCGAAGCCTTCCGGCCCGGGCTCGAAGACATCGATGGTGCCGACCTGACTGGGGGTCTGAGCGCTGTCCAGAGCGAGCATGGAGACTTCGAGAGGGCTCAGCCGCTGCGGCACGTAGCGTCTCCTCTCACCCGAGCAAGGAAATCGGCGTTTGCGCCCGAACAGACCAACCGTACTACCGGTCCTGGGAGGCGGGTCATCACCGGGAACGTTCAGCGGCGCATGCGAGGCGACGTCCTCGGTCCCCGGGCCGTGCCAGACCAAGCCAATCAGGTCGGTTGCACCTTCAACCGGCAGACCAAGACCCGCGGCCCCAAGGCCGCGCCCGGGCAGTTCCGCACCACTGTCGGCAGCATCGTTTCTCAGGTGCCCTGGGCGGCAGCGGCAGCCGCCGCGGCACGGTCGGCTATGGCCTCTCCGGCACCCGCGTACAGGTGTACCACCACGTCGATGCCGAGCGCTTCGAGCTCCTCGATGTCCTCGCGGTACAAGGCGATTGCCGCGATGGTGGCGTCGGCATACCCGATGCCGCGCAGCTGTCGCAGAGCCTCGACGTTGGCATGTTCGGACGGCATCGCCAGCACGATCATTTCGACCCCCCCGCTGGCTACCACGCGGGTCCAGAAGTCGAAGTCCGTGGCATCCCCGTCCACCACGTTCAGTCCATCCTGCTTGAGTGCCCGCATCCGGTACGGGTCGTGCTCGACGCCGAGCACGTGGTAACCGTGTTGCTCTATCAACTGCCGGTATGTCATGGAGCCGACCCGACCCATCCCCAGTACCAACGCGTTGGCGTCGCCGACGTCGATGGGCCGGTCCTCGGGGTGGATCTTGTCCGGCGGTCGCGCCGGCAGGAGCGACGCGAATCGTGAGGCGGCAGACACCCCCCGCGGATTGAACACGGCAGAAATGACAAACCCGGCCGAGACCGCGATCACCAAGGACAGCAACCAATGCGACGACAGCCATCCGGCCTGCACGCCGATGGCGGCAACGATGAGGGCGAACTCGGAATAGTTCGACAACAACAGCGCGGAAAGTACACTCGTGCGGTTCCGCATCCCGACCGCCCACAGGAGCAGCCAGTACACGCCGGCCTGTGCCGGAAGCAGTAGCACCAGCATCAGGCCGACTGCGACGTTCGCCATGGTGGGCAGGCCCTGGAAACCGACCGAGACAAAGAATCCCACCAGCAGCAACTCCTTGACAGTGAACAGAGTGTGCGACAGCTGCTCCGAACCGGGCCGTGGTGCCAAAATCAATCCCATGATCAGCGCCCCCAGGCTGCCCGACAGCCCCAGCCACTCGAAAAGGGCGTAGCCGGGAATGAGCGCCATCGCGACCCCGAACAAAGCACCCAACTCCCCGTGACCGAGGTGGTACCAGTTCTTCGTCGCCCACATCAGTGCGGGGATCAGCACGATCAGCCCGAGCGAGTAGATGCGGGGTGCCTCACCACTGGAGATCGAGATGACGGCGACCGCTGCGACGTCCTGCAGGATCAACACGCCGATACAGATGTTGCCGTAGAGCGCTTGTTCGTCGCCACGGTCCTGCAAGATCTTGATCACGAAGATTGTCGACGAGAACGACAGCACCAGTGACAGGGTGGCCAGCACCCCGAGGCTCTCCGGTGCGATGGCCCCCAACGCACTGAGGCCTGCCAAGAAGCCGGTCCCGATCAGCGTCATGGCGAGCATGTGTGCGCTTGCGGTCAGCCACACCGCACGGTCCAAGAGCGCGCGCAAGTCCAGCCGTAGTCCGATGGCGAAGAGCATGAGCGTCACACCGATGTCGGCCAGCAGGGACAACTCGTCGAGGGCCTGCACGCCCATCGCGTTCAACGCGAAACCGGCAGCCAGGAACCCGATCAGCGGAGGCATACGCACCGCCCACGCCAGCAGCCCACAGCCGAAGGTCACAGCCAGATATGTGACGACAAGGCTCATGGAGAGATCCTCACACGGGTCGACGTCGACAGCGAACGGCCTGCTCGCCGGCGGCGCGAGTCCCACTGGACTCCTTGTCGATAGCGCTTTGCCCGGACTCGACCCGCCGCGCGGGATATCCAGGATCACCACTTCTCATCGGCTACGGCTCGGGTCTGCGAGGATGACGCGCCGCCGCTGCGGGCCCGCTAGCAGGCCGCGGCAGCAGAAATGCTGACGATACCGAAGCTCGACCTGCCGGGAAGGCAGTTTGATGTGCCCCGTCGTGACGAACCCTCGATGGTCATGGACGGCGAGGGTGGAGTTCCGATTACTGTCGGGCCCGATCGACAGCACCACACGTTGACGTGGCTACTCCTGCTTGATGGCGGAGATGTCGATGTCCAAAGTGATCTTGTCGCTGACCAGCACCCCGCCGGCTTCGAGCGGGGCATTCCAGGTGATGCCCCAGTCCTTGCGATTGACCGTCGCAGATGCCTCGAACCCCACGCGATGATTGCCCATCGGATCGACGGCCGAGCCGGTGACCTCGACATCGAGTGTCACGGACTTGCTTACACCCTTGATGGTGAGGTCGCCGGTCACCCGGTAGGTGGTCGAATCGACAGTTTCGATCCCGGTACCGACAAACCTGATTTCCGGAAACGTCACCATGTCGAAGAAATCGTTGCTGCGCAGATGGGCGTCGCGCTGTTCTACGCCGGTGTCGATGCTGTTGGCGACGATGCGGACCTCAGCGGTGGACTTCTCCGGGTTGCCGGCGTCGATGTGCAACTTGCCCTCGAACTCGTGGAACGACCCGCGGACCTTGGTCACCATGGCGTGCCGGGCGATGAAGCCCAATCGGGTATGCGCGGGATCGAACTCGTAGTCACCGCCCAGATCTTGCTCGGATGTGGAATCCGTCATCGTCGAGTCCCTCCAAGAGTCCGGCTCGTTGCCGATTCAACCGTACCTTCGGGTGGCTCGATGGCTGGCTGGCGCGAGTACCGGGATTGTTCGCCACGATCGGCATTCCGAAGAATCACCGGCTTGCCCTCGGCTGAGCGTCGATGTGGCGAACGACCACCACCGGGCAGTGTGCGTGTGAGCTGACATGCCCGCTGATCGAACCCAGAAGCATGCCGGCGAAGCCGCCATATCCGCGGGATCCTACGACCAGGAGGTCGGCGTCCGTCGAGGCGTCGGTGAGAACCTTCGCCGGATGGCCTTGGCTGACGGTTCGCCTGACCTCAACTCCTTCGGCCTCGACTTTGGCCAGAGCACCGTCGAGGTTGGTTTTAGCGAGCATCTCCCAATCTTCTTCCTCGGCTGCGAGGTCTGCTTCGTACCCGATGGGGTGCTGCCAACTGGTCACTGCCTCCAGATCACAACTGGTGAGTTCGGCTTGACGCACGGCCCAACGAAGTGCGTCGATCGAGGAGTCCGATCCGTCAACGCCCACGACGATGCGGCCGTTGCGATGGTTCATGAGAACTCCTTGATCGAACAAACCAGGATGCGGGCTCGCACCTTCGACGTTAGCAAACCCTCAGGCGGCGAGAATCGCGCCCAGCCAGTTCCGGACGAAGCGTTCTTGCAACCCGGCATGCTGCGCCCGTTCCTCGGCAGTCACCGACCGGCGTCGGCAAGCGCCGCGAACAATCCGGTGCGGAGTCGGGAGGGCACCCTGGCATCACCCGCACGCGGTGCAGCCCGGCGGGTCAGTCGAGTCCACTGTGGATGCGCCGATGACCATCGTCGAGCGGGTCGACTGCGTCGATGTCCGCGCGAGGAGATGGCCGCTTCCGCCGGTCGGCGTCGAGTACGTCGACGCGGTGTCCGGGCAGGCTGAAAACGCGTACTCGCGCACCCCGCCGCGATCCCGTAGACTCCTATGGTGCCCGTGGGCCTGTGAGTTGTGGATCCTTTTTCTGAAGACCGATCCCAACAGGATCACGAGTTTCTCCTCGACCAAGAATCGCGAAGAGCCCGCAGGCACACGATGGAGTTCCCGCGCTGAATTGACGAACAGCCCTCCTCTTCATCGAAGGGAGCACACGGTGATGGAAGACGAGAACTCCCCGGCCCTGCGCGCGGGCGTCGACTTCCGCGGCACGAAAAACGCGACTGAGCGAGTCTCGGTGTACCTCAGGCCAGGCAAGAAGCGCGGGCCGCTGATGCGTTACATCCGCATCAATCTCCCGCGGGCCACTCGGCTGCTCCTGCTGTTGGTCGTCGCCGTCATCGGCGCGGCGTCTGCGGTTGTCGCCCTCGGGGACCACGAACCCTTCCCGTACTCCGCACCGATCCTGTGGGTCGTCTGCGGCGCGGCCGTCTTGTTCGTCGCGATGGGACTCGCAACCTCGGCCCGGATCTGGACCTGGGGCATGGGCATCGCCTTGGCCTCCCTGCTGGTCTACGCCGGCGGCCTCGCGGGTGATGCGCCGTACGTGTGGAACGGCGCCAGCATCGTCCTCGCTGCGACGTGGAACCTGACGCTCCTGGCATCCATCGGCTATCTGGTGCTGTACTGGGCGCTGCAGTACGGGATCATCGTCGCCGCTCCCGATGACCAGAATTTCATGGACTGAGGGGGAGTTGCGTAATGGATCTCGGATTTCCCTGGTGGCTCCGCGTGGAACACTTCCTCAATATCATCTTCATCTCGTTCCTTGTTCGCTCGGGCATCGAGATCCTGGGCACGTACCCGAAGCTCTACCGCTCGCAGCACAACGTGTCGGGCACGGCGTGGGCTCAGTTCACGATCCAGCGGGCATCCAAGCACAAGTACTACACGGTGGGCAGTGAGTACGATGACTACTCCCCCCGCCTCTCCCTGCCGGGCCGTGGGCTGCTGGGTCTGGGGCGGTACTGGCACTTCATCACCGTCACGGGGTTCGTCGTCTCCGGTGTGATCTACTTCGTGCTGCTGATTGGCACCGGGCAGTGGCGCCGCTATGTCCCCACTTCCCTGGACACCTTCACCCAGGCCGGTCAGGACGTTCTTGCATATCTAGCCTTCACGGTTCCCCATGCCGTGGACGGAATGCCGTTCAACGCAGTCCAGCAGCTGTCCTACGGATTCGTGATCTTGATTCTCACCCCGCTGGTGATCGTCACGGGTGCATTCCAGTCCCCGGCCATCGCCAACTTCTTTTCCCGCATCACGCGCGCGGTCGGTGGACGGCAGGTGATCCGCACCGTCCATTTCTTGTGCCTCGTCGGATACGTTGCGTTCTTCGTGGTCCACGTGCTGATGGTTGTGATCCACGGCTATGCATACGAGACGGCGAAGATGGTGTTCGGGAACTCGAACCTTCCGGTGGCCGGCGGGATCATCTTCACCATCGGCCTCGTCCTCGTAGTGATCCTGCATATGGTGGCAACGCGGTGGACGCTCGCCGACGGCCGCGCCGTCGAGAGGCTGCACAACATGATCGTGCGACCGTGGTCGAACCTGCTCTACCACCTGCCCGCGCGCATGCACTACGACCGCTCCAACGTCACCGGCGAGGACGTCGGGCTCGAGAACGCGACCCACAACTTCCGCGGCAGCGGGCGGCCGCCGGAGACCAAGGAGTACTTGGCCCTGATGGCCAACGGCTACGAGGACGACTACGTGCTCGAGGTCGGCGGCTACGTCGAGCGCCCGATGTCGCTGACCATCGGCGATCTGCGCGAACTCGCCACCGGTCATTCCCAGACCACCCTCCACCACTGTGTGCAGGGCTTCACGTCGATCGGGCGGTGGCGCGGGGTCCCGGTCTCCGACCTCCTGGATCTCGTCGGCCCCCTTCCTGGAGCAACGGACGTCGTGTACCTGAGTTTCCAGGACATGGGCCGCGACGACGCGCTGTACGAGGGAGGCATGTACTACGAGTCCAATCCGATGATCGAGGCGCGGATGCCACAGACGCTCATCGCCTTCGAGCTCAACGACGAGGGTGAGATCCCGGCCAAGAACGGTGCCCCCGTGCGGCTGCGCATGGAGACCTCGACCGGGTTCCGCAGCGTGAAGTGGCTGGAGCGGATAGAGGTTGTCAACCGCTACGACATCATCGTCGAGGGTCGGGGTGGCTACTTCGAAGACGCGGACTTCTACGACCGCAACCAGCTGATCTGAGACTTGCCCAACCACGAAAGGAGGAGACAGATGACGCAGCATGACTCTCGGCCGCAAGGATCCCGGCTGCCTCGATCCCGGCCCCGCACCCAGGACGAGCTCGACGGTTACATGAAGCGCTACCCGCGCCCCGTGCGGAACACGTTCGACGGCATGTTCCCGCTGCACGAGGATATCGAGCTGAGCGACGACCAGCTCCAGATCGTCCGCGACTACGTGCGCGAGGTGAACTTCCACCTGCCCGGTGCCACGCCCGAGGAGTTCCTCGTGGTGCGCTGGGCACGTTACGTCGGATTCCAGTTCATCCAGGAGGACTTAGAGGCTTACGCAGTCGGGTTGCGCTGCACCCACCTGGGAATGGAGGACCAGCACACCTTCATCCGCATGTCCTGGGGTCAGCTGATGGGTCAGCCGAAAGCGCCGCGCCTACCTGTCAACGAGCCGGTGCTGGCCGGCGACATGATGACGCTCGCCCGCTACCGTGACACTCGCACGGGGCCCTCCCGCACCGGCGTCGACTCATACACGGGCATCGCCGGTGATAGCGTCCCGGGGGTCGAGATGGATCTCGAGCTGCTGGACGGCGCGCTGGCCGATGTGGTTGCCCATCACGCCACCGGCAAGGGCCGGGAGCTGAACAGCTGGTGGACTCCGGCGCTGAACTGGGGTACTGCCATGTCGGGTCGTTACCCGCGGCTGAAGTACTTCGAGTCCAAGGGCCGCCTCGGCGAGACCGAGGTCTCCAGGCTTCACGATTTCCAGGAGCGGGCGGCCCGCGCCGAACCGGTGCTGAAAGAGCTCGGCCTGGCCTCGCCGGCCCCGGTCGCCGCGGCAGCGCTCAAGCAGGCCGCACAAGCGGAGAGCGGCAGCTTTCTGCCGCGCCTGCGTATCCGCAACCCGCGCCCGCTCACCGAGTCTCGCCCCAAACCCGATCCGCCGCCTGATGGCCAGCGACCTGTCCAGGATGACCGCCCCGATTCGGAAGTTCCTTCCTCCGACGACGCCCGTGGCGTCAGCGACGCCAAAAAATGACGCCGTCGCTGGACGGCCGCCGCAGGTTTCGACGATCAACCGCAAACTGGTCGAAACTGAGCTGGAAGTCGTGGACTGGACCACCGGCCAGGTGACGTAGCCCGATCGGTGCCACCGCAGGACCCCGGGCGTATGCAGAATACTGTTCGCCTTCAACCGGGAAGGATCAGCACCCATGGCAGCAATGGTGATATTCGGACTCATTGCGTCTGTCGCGCTTCTCGCGGCTTTCGCCCTTCTCAACCTTGGCAAGGTCACCCCGGACCATTACACCTACCAGATCCTCAACTTTGTCGGCGCCGGCTTCCTCACGGCGTCCGCCGCCAACCCGTTCAACATCGGTGTCTTCTGGACCGAACTCATCTGGTCGCTCCTCGGCCTCTATGGGACCATCAGGATCTGGTTAGGTCGACGCAAGAACGCACATCTCGACTCAGACGCGGCCTGATCGAATCGCTCTAAGGAAAGAAGGTGTAGAAGATGGTCTTTTCATATGGGATCGGTATCGCCGCCGGTATCTGTTTCGTGGTCGGATACGGCTTACTCAATTTTAAAGTCCTGACGTCGGTCTCGCCGCTCTATCAGACCTTGAACTTCCTTGGCGCAGTCGGCTTCACGTACACCGCAATCTCGCCTTTCAATCCGGGCCTGTTCATCTTGGAAATCATCTGGGCGGTAGTCGCCCTCTACGGGCTATGGAAGATCTGGACGAGACGCTCCGACTCCGACTCCGATACCACTGCTCCCGGCGCCGAGGCGTGAGACGACGGGGCGTGCTGGGTAGGGGTCGGGATGAAGGAGATGTCGCCTCCTGACCAAATCTGCCCTGCCAATCGCGTTCACCCACCGAGGTTCCACCGATGACCTTGCCCGCCGCCCATCGGCCACTTCGCACCGGCATCATCGGCTTCGGCTGGATGGGCCAGGCGCACGCACGGGCGTACACCCGACTCGCTCAGCACTATCCCGACCTGCCGCTCCGGGCCGTACTGGTCGCGGTCGCCGACGATGCCGCGGACTCCCGGCTGGCCGAGGCCGCGTCCACCTTCGGCTTCGCCGACGGGTATGCCGACTGGCGCGCGCTGGTGTCCCGCGACGACATCGACCTGGTCAGCGTGACCGGGCCGAACTTCCTCCATCGCGAGGCAGCCGTGACCGTGGCGAACAGCGGAAAGCACCTGTGGGTGGAGAAACCGGCCGGCCGAGATGCCGACGAGTCGCGCGAGATCGCCGCCGCGGTCGCCGCTGCCAGCGTCCAGTCCGCGGTCGGGTTCAACTACCGCAACGCTCCGGCCGTGGAGCGGGCACGCATGCTGATCGCCGGGGGCCGGATCGGCACCGTGCGCCATGTTCGTCTGCGAATGCTGGCCGACTACGCCGCCCATCCGGCGGGTGCGCTGACCTGGCGCTACCAGACCCGGGGGTCCGGCTCCGGTGTCGCCGGTGACCTGGTCAGTCATGCCGTCGACCTGGCGCGCTATGTCGTGGGCGAGATCAGCGAGGTCCTGGCCGACACGGCCGTCTTCATCCGCCGGCGGCCCCGGCTGACCGGCGTGCCGACCGGGCATGACTCCCGCGGCTCGGGCGAGCTCGGCACTGTGGAGAACGAGGACTTCCTATCCGCCCTGCTCCGCTTCGACGGCGGCGCCCGCGGTGTCCTGGAGTCGTGCCGCACGTCGGTCGGCGAACAGTGCACGTACGGCATCGAGGTGCACGGCGACCGCGGCGCCCTGGCTTGGGACTTCAGGCGGATGGGCGAGCTCAAGCTCTGCCTGGATCAGGATTTCCAGAACGCTTGCTACAGCAGCGAGTTCGTCGGTCCAGGAGCAGGTGAGTTCGCCACCTTCGAGCCGGCGGCAGCCATCAGCATGAGCTACGACGACCTGAAGGTCATCGAAGCGCACCGATTGGTCAACTCCATCGTGAGCGGAGTCCCCGAGGGCGCCACCATCGTCGACGCCGTGATCGCCGCCGAACTGGTCGACGCCATGCTCCAGTCCGCCCGCGAACGCCGGTGGATCCGGATTTCCTGACAGTCGCTGGGCTGCAGCGAACTGGACGCGGACGCAGCGGCTGCAACCCCGTGGCCGAGTATCGCGAAACCAGCAGCCAAAACGCGCGCGCAGCGCAAGCCCGCGAACCGCGAAGCCCGCCAGCCAATTTGTCGTGTTGTTCGTACTTACCCGGCGAGCGATAAACTCCGGACATGACTGAGCCCTCGGTGGCCAAGGAGCTCGACATCACCCTCGATCGGAACTCACCGGTGCCGCTGTACTACCAACTCGCTCAGTCGATCGAGCACGCCATCGCCACCGGCGTGTTGACACCCGGCGACCGGCTCGAGAACGAGCTCTCCTTGACCACCCGCCTTGGCCTGTCAAGACCGACGGCCCGGCAGGCGATCCAAGAACTCGTCAAGAAGGGGCTGCTGGTCCGCAGGCGCGGCGTTGGCACGCAGGTCGTCCGCTCGAAGTTCAGCCGCGACGAACGGCTGACCAGCTTGAACGACGATCTCATCAAGGCGGGGAAGGTGCCGGGCACCCGCTTGTTGGAGTTCACTTCGGTGGAGCTCACACCGGAGCTGTCCGACGCCATCGACGCCGACCTTACTGACGCCGAGTTGATCAAGGTACGCCGGCTACGGCTCGCCGACGGCATACCGCTGGCGATCCTGACCAACTATCTGCCTCGGCGCTACGACCTCAGCGCCGAGGACCTCCAGCAGCGGGGTTTGTACGACTGCCTGCGGACCTTGGGAGTCAATCTCAAGATCGCCCACCAGAAGATCGACGCGCGCCTGATGACCGACGAGGAGGCTGCGCTGCTCCAGGAGGAGGTCCCGGCGGCCTGCCTGACCTGCGAGCGCGTGGCGTACGACGACACCGGGGCATTTGTCGAATTCGGACGCCACGTCTACCGCTCGGCGCACTACACCATCCAGTCCTCACTGGTCGTCTAGGCCCGCGGGTCAGCCGCACGTCTTCGCGCTCGTGCCGGCAAGACGCCCCCACAGGTCGGGCGGGTCGGATCGTGCGTCAGCACAGTTCGCCTCGTCGAGTTGTCCACAGATGTGGTCGGGGGTCCTTACGCGGCCGTCACGATGTGCCTCAGGCTGCTGGGATCAGTCACGTCACAGCCAGGAGAGACTCATGACCGCACTGCGCAGTCCCGAGATGAGCGTTGCCTTCCGACCAGCACCGGACAGTCGTCCGCCGACCTTCGACCCGCGACTCTTCCAGCCGCGGGCCGATCTGGACGCCCAACCGACCCTTCCCCTCGGTCCGCATTCCCCCTTGACAACGCCGCCGGCCCCGGGCCCGGTGGCACAGGGCGCAGTTGACCCGGTGATCCCCCTGCTGGCCGCCGAGCAGTGGGGCGCAACGCTTGCTCTCGCGGTGTTCGAGACCCTGCACGGCCGGCGCCCGGTGGGTCAGCTGACCCGCTGGGTCGATGATCGCGTCCAGGCCGCGATCGCGTTCCACCGGCGACGCGCCGGCTCGACCCTGTCGGGACGTCCGGCGTCGCTGCACTCCGTCCGCGTGCAGTACCCGCGTCCGGATGCGGCCGAGGTGTGTGCTCACCTCGCTGTGTCAGGCCGCTCGTTCGCTCTCGCCCTGCGACTCGACATCTGGGGCGACCGCTGGCTGTGCACGGCGCTGGCGTTCTAGCGTGCGGGGCTGCACTAACCCTTCAGCAGCACCCAGGTCCGGCCGGGGTCGAGCGGGATGTCCTTGCCTGAGGAGTCGGTGAACGTCAGGTCGGCCGAACTGGACTTTCGTGCCCAGGTCCCGCTGAGTTTCCTGCCGCTGCGGTAGATCATGATCTTGCCCTTGCCGACCGTGTCCGACATCACCGATGCGGATCCGAGGACATCGCGGTTGCCGTCCGAATGGTTGTGGACCGCCATCACCACCACGTTGTCCGTGGTCGCCCTCTTGCCGCTGTCGCCGTCTGTGTACGCCCGCCCGCGCCACTTCACGACGTACGCGTCACCGGAGTAGTCGAAGCTGAACGTGTCGTTGCCGATCCTGGTCTTGGGATCGGAGACTTTCTCGGCGGTGTCCCAGCGCGGATCGTCGTCGGCGAAGGTCCAGCCGATGGCGGATGCCTTGCCGGCCGTGACCGAGTCGGCGATCCGGTCCAGGTCGACGAAGACGTTGTGCGGCGCGACCCGGCTGTTGTCGCGGGTCGAACGTTGGATCGGCACGATGGAAGAGCGGTCGATCTTGGATTGGACGTCGGAGTTCGCACCGCTGTAGACCAGGCCCGGCTTG
Organism: Propionibacteriales bacterium; assembly: GCA_038257965.1. Taxonomy (GTDB): domain Bacteria; phylum Actinomycetota; class Actinomycetes; order Propionibacteriales; family Propionibacteriaceae; genus Microlunatus. The sequence goes on along the minus strand of JBBSQJ010000024.1, from coordinate 14,205 downwards.
CCGAACAGCGGCAGCAACTGGACGTCGGTCGAGCGAGCCGATCGGACCGGACCCAGCCGCTTGGGAAAGGTCGAGTGGTAGATCGCGACGAGACGGGTCTGCCCGCCCTCGACCTCTTCCACGAACACGATGTCGGCGGCCCGCAGTCCGACCTGCGGGCGGGCGGCCGCGACGTTCTCCACCTTGGCCGCGATCACCTCGTTCCTCGACACCGCGCCGCCGGTCAGGAAGTCTGTGGGCCGGCTGGTCTGCGTCGGCTTCGGCGTCACAGGCGGCGGCTGCGAGGTCCCCACATCGGCTGGCGGCGACGTGCCCGACCCGTTGTCGCTGTTCAGCGCGATGACCGTGGCGATCGCGCCACCGAGGAGAACTGCTCCAGCGACGATCGCGACCACGATGCGACCGCGTCTGGCGACGAACTCAGCCATGAAGTCCCAAGGTCACCCGCCGGTAGCGCCGGCGCGCCCGTGACACATCTTGAACTTCTTGCCCGAGCCGCAGGGGCAAGGAGCGTTGCGGCCCACATTCGCATAGGGGCTCGCGGCATCGGTGGCCGTCGATCCGCGGCGCTGGACTTCCCCGTCCTCGCCAGGCGCGGAGTAGGACACGGCTCGGGGCGCCCGGCTCTGCAGCCCTTTCGCCTTGACGAACGGACGAGACGCGGCGCGTGCTGGCTCGACGACCTCGACCGGCTCCGAGCGATCCTCCTCGTCGAAGTCGTCGCCGACCACGTGCAGTTCGACACCGGGCCCGTCCGGATCGGGTCCGGACTCGATCAGGTGCCGGCCGTTCGACCGATCTTGATCGTTGCCGCCGCCACGGTGTCCGTTGCCGACGCTCAGCGGGGCACCGCCCGGTCCGGCCGCCACGCCCACCGAGTCGGCCGGGGTCCGTTCCACCTGGACGTCGAGGTGGAAGACGAACCCGACGACCTCCTCCATGAACGCTTCCATCATGGCGTTGAACATGTCCCCGCCCTCGCGCTGGTACTCCACCAGCGGGTCGCGCTGGGCCATCGCCCGCAGCCCGATGCCCTCGCGGAGGTAGTCCATCTCGTACAGGTGCTCACGCCACTTGCGGTCGAGGACGGTCAGCAGCACCCGCCGCTCGACCTCGCGCATGACCTCTGGCGTGAGCGCCTCCTCACGCTTGTCGTATGCCTCCTGGACGTCAGCCTTGAAATCGGCGATCAGCTCCTCTCGGTCCAGGTCATCACGGTCCTCGTAGTCCGACCTCACCAGGGAGACCGGATACAGCGTGTTCATGTCGGTCCACAGCTGCTCGAGGTCCCAATCCTCGGCGAATCCCTCGGTGGCGCCAACCACGTACTGCTCGACGACGGTGTCCACCGTGGAACGGAGTCGCTGCTCCACGTCGGCACCCTCGAGTACCTTGCGCCGGTCCCCGTAGATGGCGTGGCGCTGACGGTTCATCACGTCGTCGTACTTGAGAATGTTCTTGCGGATCTCGAAGTTCTGCGACTCGACCTGGGCCTGGGCGCTGGCGATCGAGGAAGACACCCGCTTGTTCTCGATCGGTTGGTCGTCGGGCACCTTCAGTGCCTGCAGCACCCACTCGACGATGTCGGACTTGAACAGACGCATCAGGTCATCGCCCAAGGACAGATAGAACCGGCTCTCCCCGGGGTCGCCCTGGCGGCCGGACCGACCACGGAGCTGGTTGTCGATCCGACGCGACTCGTGGCGTTCGGATCCGATCACGTACAGGCCGCCGAGAGCGACGACGTCCTCATGCACTTCCCTGGTCTGGATCTCCAAGGCCTCGAGGATCTCGGGATAGAGCTTCTCGTATTCCTCGGAGTTCTCCAGTGGGTCGATCCCGGAGTCGTGCAACTTCTTGTCGGCGAGGAACTCGGCGTTGCCGCCGAGGATGATGTCGGTGCCTCGCCCGGCCATGTTGGTCGCCACGGTGACCGCCGCCTTGTCGCCGGCCATCGCGATGATGGAGGCTTCCCGCTCGTGCTGCTTGGCGTTCAGCACCTCGTGCCGGACGCCGGACTGCTTGAGCAATTTGGACAAGATCTCGGACTTCGCAACGCTCGCGGTGCCGATCAGCACCGGCTGACCCTTCTCGTGGCGTTCGGCGATGTCGTCGACGATGGCGGCGAACTTTGCCTCCTCGGTGCGGTAGATGAGGTCCCGATTGTCCACCCGGATCATGTCCATGTTGGTGGGGATCGGCACCACGCCGAGGCCGTAGATCTTCTGGAACTCGCTCGCCTCGGTCATGGCGGTACCGGTCATCCCAGAAAGCTTGCGATACATCCGGAAGAAGTTCTGCAGGGTGATCGTGGCCAGCGTCTGGTACTCGTCGCGGATCTCGACCCGCTCCTTGGCCTCGATCGCCTGATGGAGGCCCTCGTTGTAACGGCGACCGACGAGGGTACGTCCGGTGTGCTCGTCGACGATCAGGATCTCGCCGTCCAGGTTGACGTAGTCCCGGTCGAGCTTGAACAGCTCTTTGGCCTTGATCGCGTTGTTGAGATAGGAGATCAGTGGAGTGTTCGCGGACTCGTACAGGTTGTCGATGCCCAATTGGTCCTCGACGACGTCGATGCCGGTCTCGAGGATGGCGACGGTCTTCTTCTTCTCGTCCACCTCGTAGTGGGTGTCTCGTTTGAGCCGGTCGGCGATGCGGGCGAACTGCGGATACCACTCGTGGGTGTCCTCGGCGGGGCCGGAGATGATCAGCGGGGTGCGCGCCTCGTCGATCAGGATCGAGTCGACCTCGTCCACGATGGCGAAGTGGTGCTCACGCTGGACGCAGTCCTCGATGGTCAGCGCCATGTTGTCGCGCAGATAGTCGAAGCCGAACTCGTTGTTGGTGCCGTAGGTGATGTCGGCGTTGTAGGCGACGCGGCGCTCGGACGGGTCCATCTGGGACAAGATCGCGCCGACCTCGAGGCCAAGAAAGTGGTGGATCCGGCCCATCCATTCCGAGTCACGCTTGGCCAGGTAGTCGTTCACGGTGACGATGTGCACGCCTAGGCCGCTGATGGCGTTCAGGTACGACGGCAGCGTCGCGACCAGCGTCTTGCCCTCGCCGGTCTTCATCTCGGCGATGTTGCCCAGGTGCAGTGCCGCACCCCCCATCACCTGGACATCGAAGTGTCGTTTGTCCAGCACCCGGCGGCTGGCCTCCCGGACCGTGGCGAAGGCCTCCGGGAGCAGCCGCTCCAAAGTCTCGCCGTTGGCGTAGCGACTCCTGAAATCAGCGGTCTGCCCGCGCAACTCGTCGTCGCTCATCGCGACGTAGTCCTCTTCGATCGAGTTGACCTGCACCGAGATGTGCTTGAGCTGACGGAGGATCTTGCCCTCGCCGACGCGGAGCAACTTGTCCATCAAAGCCACGAGATGCGCTCCCTTGAGACTGGTGATCGCGCTCCGAACGATGAAGCGCAGGCACGCGCCAGCCGCACGGTGCGATCGGCGCGCCTCCCATCGTAGGCCAGCGCGCGACAAGGCCCAGATGTTGCGGCGCCGAAGCTCGGTGTCGGCGCGCTGCAGGCCATCGGTCTGACACCGCCCGACCCTCTGTCGTGACGATCGCGTCGAACCTCAACAGCGAGCGCGGACCTCGATGGCCAGCGCGGGCGCGAGATCGCCGCGATCCTGCACGTCGACGCCCGACAATCCGAGCCAGCCGGCCATGGTCCGGAGCTCGGCTGCGAGTTCGGTCGCCACCTGGGCCTCGTCCTGGTCGCGTTCGAGCCACGCCGAGTTGACCCGGAGCACCCCCGCCGCACGGTCGGCCTTGAGGTCGACCCGCGCGACGAACCGTTCATTGAGCAGGAACGGATAGACGTAGTAGCCGTAGGTCCGCTTCGGCTCCGGGACGTAGATCTCGATCCGGTAGAAGAACTCGAACAGTCTCTGCAATCGCGCCCGTTCGAAGATCATCGAGTCGAACGGGCTGAGCAGCGCGCGAGCCCCGACTCGACGTGGGTGCCGGGCCGAGTGCCAGAGATAGGTCTTCGCGTTCTCCCAGCCCTCCACCGTGACCGGGATCAGCTCGCCGGACTCGACCAGCTCGGCGGTCGCGGCCTTGGTCAGGTCGGCGCGGGTGCGGAAGTAGTCGCGCAGGCAGAACTCGCTCGCGACCCCCAACGCCGCGCCGGCCCGCCGGACCAGCTCGAGGACACCGGCGTGCGGGCTCGGAGTCGGCTGCGCGAGGACGCTGGCGGGAAGCACCCGCTCCGGGAGGTCGTAGACCCGTTCGAACTGGCTGTTGCGGTAGGCCGAGGTGACGTCACCGATGTAGAAGAGCCACTCCAGCGCGGTCTTGACGCTGGACCAGTTCCACCCCCAGCCGGTCCGGTCGCGGACCTCTTCGTGCTCCAACTGGCGCGCGCTGATCGGCCCGCGTCGCTTCACCTCGTCACGGATGTCGTCGACCAGCTGCGGATTCTGGCGGGCGACTCGTTCGACGCCGCCCCACACGTCGCGATACCCCTCCTGCATCCGGAAGCGCAGGGCGGGCTGGAGCGTGACATCGATCAGGCTGGCCGCATGGCCCCAGTACTCGAACACGCGTCTCGGCGACCTGTGCGCGGCCCGCTCCAGCAGCGCCGGAGCGTAGGGCCCCAGCCGGGAGAACAGCGGTAGGAAGTGGGCCCGGGTGACGACGTTGATCGAGTCGATCTGGAACTGGGCCAATCGGTTCACCGTCGCCTGGACGTCACGCATGGTGATGATCCGGTCCGGGCGTGGGTCCGCGAAGCCTTGTGCCGCGAGCGCAACCCGCCTGGCCTCGGGTCTGCTCAGCCGGTCCTTCACCACCCGCCCGACCCTAGCCACGACCCCTGACACTTCTTCCGGTCACTGTCCCCTCCCTCCCCACCCCCGGCAACTGTGAACATCTTGCAGCGACACGCCGGGGGAACTCGCGGGACGTGCACAGTTTCTGTGGACGATCGACGCTCAGGGCAGCCGCGAGTGTTGTCGATGATCCACAGAATGAGCGTCTCCGGGTCGTTGTCCACAGGTTCAGCGGTGGCGTGACTGATTGCGCCCCACGCGTCCCAGCGTAAAGACATGAGTGATCTTCTCGATGAGTTCCCACGAGCACTCGTCGGCACGGTGCGACGTCGAGGGTGGGAGAAGCTGAGCCGCGGGTTGTACGCGGTGAGCGACCGAACGTTCGCCGAGGAGCTCCGAGCCTGGACACTCGTGCTGCCGGCGACCGCCGCTTTCACGCACCTGACCGCTGCCGAGTTCCGCGGCTGGTGGCTGCCCGCCGCCATACCCCACCCGGTCTTCGTCGCCACGCCGGTCCTCGACCAGCGCCGCCGGCCCGGCCTGTTCGCCTGCCGCCATCCCCAACCGGGACCGCATGATGTCCTCGACGGGCTGCGGATCACGACGCCCGCGGAGACGATCCTGGCGTGCGCACGCGATCTCGGCGTCCTCGACCTCGTCATCATGGGAGACAGCGCACTGAGGCTGGAAGACTGCACCATCGCCGATCTGCTGCTGATGGCGGGCCGGCGCCGCCGCGGTGCACCGTTGCTTCGCCAGGTGATTCCGTTGCTGGATGCCCGGAGTGAATCGCCGTGGGAGTCGGTCATGCGGGTGTTGCATCGCGCGGCCGAGATCGACGTGACGCCACAGCGCGTCGTGCTCGACCAGCGCGGTCGGTTCGTCGCTCGCGGAGACCTCTGGCTGGTCGGCACGAAGCGGATCCAGGAGTACGACGGCGCCGTGCATCGTCTGGGCGAGATCCATCAAGAAGATCTCCAGCGCGAGCGTCGTCTCACCCGGGCGGGTTGGGTCCGTTACGGCTACACCTCAGGCGACCTCCTGAACGGCGGCGAATCGATCATCGCCGACGTCGACCGGCTGCTCGGCCGTCAGTGGGACTCGCGCAGGCTCTTCGCTTGGAACGAACTCGTCGCCGGCTCCCTCTTCGGACGGCAGGGACGTGCCCGGGCGTACCGACACTGGCAGCGCACAGGACCTCGATCCTGAGGTATGCCGCCGTGGGCGCCGCACCTGCTCCGAAAGTGTGCGCTTTTGACAACTTTTACCGGCGTGTCGTCGCAGGACGCGCCCACTTTCCGGGCGGGAGTGGTGCGGTTGGCGGGCGGGAGGAGCTAGGCGTTGACGGGGGTCAAAGAGGTGTCGAGACGGATGACACCGTAGTCATAGGCCTTACGGCGATAGACAACGCTCGGCTGGCGGTGCTCGGCGTCGATGAAGAGGAAGAAGTCGTGGCCGACGAGTTCCATCTCCAACAGCGCCTGGTCGAGGCTCATCGGTTCGGCCGAATGGACCTTCTCGCGGACGATCATCGGACCTTCACCCTGGACCTCCATACCGGCGACCAGGTGCGTATCGTCGGCCCCTGTCTGCGAACCGGTCCTGTTCAGCGAAGAAGCATCCGTATCGAGCGGTAGCTGGGCAGCGGCCTCCTGCAGGGACCGGGGGGTCCGGCTACCGCGGTGCACCCGCTTGCGGTCGGCAGCCTTGCGAAGCTGGGCCATGAGCTTGTCGAGCGCGAGATCGAAGGCCGCGACCTTCTCCTCGGCCGCAGCCTCGGCCCGGATCACGGGGCCCTTGGTCCGTACGGTGATCTCGACCCGGCTGCCTTGGGCGTGCTGTCGCTTGTTTCGCTCGGCCGAGAGCTCGACCTCGACTCGGATCACCCGATCGTCCAACTTTTCCAGCTTGGTGATCTTGTCCTCGACGTAGGAGCGGAACTGATCCGACACCGAGCAGTGCCGGCTTTTCACGACAACATCCATGTCAACCTCCATCGGGAGCTGGTCAGGGCCGGCGCCGGCGGCACGCCGCAGCGGCGTGCTCACATACGCCAAGACGCCCCGATGCATCCGAGCAGATGACCCCATCGGATGGGGCTGCTGGTGCATGAAGCGCCATACACAGACGCTAGTCCCCCACCCGGGGCATTTCTACGCGGGGTGGCGATCCTCACTCAGTTCTCAGTCGCGGACCAGGCGCGTTCGGCTACCCGAGAGGTCCTGCACCGCCGGACCGTCGCGGCGACGGCGGCCGCCCCGAGCACGGGCAATCCCGCCGCGTTGAGCGCGCGCACGGCCTCGACCAGCGTTGCCCCGGTGGTGACGACGTCGTCGACCACGACGATGACATCACCGGGTCGCAGTCGTGCGGACCACCGGACCCGAAGCGCGCCCGCCAGGTTCTCGGCACGCTGGTCAGCGTCCAGGCCCGCCTGATCACGAACGCCGTGACGCTGCCGCAGCCATGAGCCAACCACGACCGGAGGGCCACCGTCGCAGCCGATCCGCCGGGCAGCGGAGTTTGCGATGGCGCGACCGGCGTCGAGTCCGCGATCCCTGTTGGCCCGAGCAGCCGACGGCGCGGGAACGAGAACTACTCGACCTGTGCCGGCGACATCGCCGAGCAGGATCTCGACGCTGGCCGCCAGCGTCCTGCCCAAGATGCCGGTCAGCGACAGAGCCTGCCGGTCCTTGTGGGCGCTGATCAGTGCGGACGCCAGCCCGGCGTAGGGACCGGTGGCGAACGTTCGCGGAAAGCCGACCGGACATGGTTCGGGTCGAACCTGACTGGGTTTCCACGAGTGGAGCTCGGCGGTGCACGCCCGACACAGACCCCACCCGGGCGCCGCACATCCAAGACAGCGTGCACCGAGCAGCAAATCGCCGGCCGCGTTACCCAGCACACGAACGCCGGCGGTCAGGCCGGCCGCACAACGCCACGTTGTCCAGAGATCGGATGCTGCGGTCATCGAGCCAGTGTGCCCAGCACCGAACTGAGCCGCCAGGCTCTCGCAGCAACTGGGCGCCTACGACAAGTTCGTCCGGCGTGTCGCTGTCAGAAGAGCCCACTTTCTACAGGGGTGAGGGTGGTCGACGGCGCCGGACGGGCGGACGGGGCGGGCGGCAGCTCAACCGGGGTAGGCGGCAGCCCGGATCCCATCGACGAACGGCTCCCACAGCCCGCCACTCCCCTTCCAGGTCTGTCCCTTCGCGCCGACCACAACCGTGGTCTGATCACTGAGCAGCACGGTCAACGACGTCGCGTCCCAGGTCGTCGGCTCGGTGTCGGGGCTGATACTCGATGCGTCCTGATTCACCCGGAACAGCGCAGGTACGGCGTTGTCGCTCGTCGTGCCCAGGACCAGCAGATCAGTGTCGTCGACCCAGGCGACGTCGAAGATCTGGGTGATCTCGGGGAGATTGCTCTGCATCGTATCGACAGGCCGCCAGCCGTTCACCACGATTCGGTCGGCTGATCGAGAGATCCTGGCCAGGCCCAGCTCGTGATGCTCGCCGACCCGCCGCACCAGTGCCATCCGCGTCCCGTCGGGGGAGATCTGGAATCCGCTGGTGTTCGTGCCCTCCAACAGCGGGGTCTGGACCGAAACCGGCTTGTCGCCGGCGAACGCCCAGAACCGTTGCGATGCTCCGCTCCTACCGAGTGCCCACAGCTCGCCGAACCGGGTGAACTGGGGCTGCCGCAGATCGGTGGCCGTCTTGTCGATCAAGGTCGTCAGGTGAGCGCCGGAGGTGGCACACCGCCGCAAGATCGTTCCCGAGTTCGTCACCGCGGCCAGGTCGGTGTTCGACGCCGACACCGCGAGCTGGGAAACGGCGATGCGTCCGTCGCCCAACGGTCCCGACAACCGTTTGCTGGCCCCGACGGCGGCGGTGTCCGGGGCGAACAGGCGCACCCCGTCGGCGCGCGCCCCGTACAACTGCTCACCCGCGATGAACGGGATCGGATTGACGTCGGGGCTGAGCGAGCGGGCGTCGAGAGAGAAATCGGTCGAGCTGCTGCCCGGCACGCGCATCGGCTGCTGGTTGACCATGAACACGACCGAGTCCACCCCGGGGACCTGCTTGAGCGTGTAGACGACCTGGGCGGCCATCAACGCGCGCTGCGCGTCGCTGAGGGCGAGCACCTGATCACTCAACGCGACATCGGCGACACCGTCCACGACCGTCACCGCATCCACGCTGAGCGCGGTTCCGGCAGGGATCGCGCTGGTCACGGCGGGCTTCAACCACGAGGAGGGACCCGCCAGCAGACTCTTCATCAGCACCGACGCCGTGCTGGACTGGCTGCGCAGGCTCGGCAGGTAGATGGGATCCGGCACCAGCACGCTGCCGTTGCCGATGAAGTAGATGCTGTACGGCTGGTAGAACGAGGTGAAGGAGTACTGCTCCACCATCAACCCTGCTGGCGGCTTGCCGATCCGCCACTCCCCGTTCTCCTTGACCAGGCCGAAGTCGAAGCGGTCCTTCTTGTCTCTCGCGCTGTACGTCCGGTCCGCCCCGAGCGTGCCGATCACGGTTGCGTCCAGGACGACGGCGTCGTTCGCCGCGGTCAGCGTGCCCGTGTAGATGGTCGCCCCGTCCTCAGGACTCCAACTCTGAGCGGCCGACTTGGTGAGAAACTGTTTCGCGACGGAGAAGTTCCGCTGATAGTTCGACGTCGCCCGCAGGTAGCCCTGGACGATGTCGATCGGCTCGGCGCCCGGCGCGGGTGGCGCGACGTCGACGTTCACGCAGTTCTGGCAGGCGGGCTGTTGACCTTCGATCCGCTCGACCGGCCCTGCGGTCGGCACGGAAACGCAGCCGACGAGGACGATCGGCATCATCAACAGGACGACCAGAACCCGCAGGCGACAGATCCGCCGCAGCACTCTCATCACCCGCCCCCGGCCGACGAGGGTGGCACAACGGCGTCGGCCTTCGACGACGCGACCGGCACTGCGGACGGCGGCGAGCCGACTGCGACACCGCCAACGGACTCTGACGGATCTGCGGATGAATCGATCCCAGCATCCGAGGCAGCGGCCTCAGCCGGACCTGCTGCGTTACCGATGCCGAGCGCACGACTCGCTGCGGAGGACGATGTGTCGGTGGCCGAGGTCGACCCGTTCAGCGGGACCTCCGTGCCACCGAGGCGTACGTTCAGGCCGACGATGTCTCGCGGCACCAGCGGCAGCGGCGACTGCTGGAGAATCGCACCGGCCTGGCGCGGCACGGTCAACCGGAACTGGGCACCCAGCCCCGGACGACCCCACGCCGTGAGCCAACCGCTGTGCAGGTTCGCGTCCTCCATGGCGATCGCGAGGCCCAGACCGGTGCCGCCCATCGTCCGGGCCCGGGCCGGATCGGCGCGCCAGAACCGGTGGAACACTTGACGCGCCTGGTTCGCCTCGAAACCGACGCCATGGTCACGTACGGCGATCGCGACCGCATCGTCGTCGGAGTCGATCAGGATGTCGATGGGCTTGGCTTCACTGTGCTCGATCGCGTTCACCAAAAGGTTGCGCAGGATTCGCTCGATCCGGCGGGCGTCGACCTCGGCTTCGCACGGCCCGGGTGCGTGGATGACGATCTCGGTGCCGGCCCGTTGCGCGAACTGGGCGTGATCGTCCACGACCTGCCGCACGATGGTCACCAGATCGACCTTGGCCGGCGACAGCACCGCAGCACCGGCGTCGAAGCGCGAGATCTCCAGCAGGTCCCCGAGCAGCGCCTCGAACCGATCGAGCTCGTTCTGCAACAGCTCGGCGGATCGGGCCGAGACCGGATCGAACTCGTCGCGCGCCTCGTACAAGACCTCGGCAGCCATCCGGACAGTCGTCAGGGGGGTCCGCAGTTCGTGGGAGACGTCGGAGACAAACGTCTGCTGCACCCTCGACAGCTCCTCCAGCTGGGTGATCTGCTTCTGCAGCTCCTCGGCCATGTAGTTCATCGAGATGGCCAGCCGGGCGAGGTCGTCCTGCCCCCTCACGTGCATCCGGTCGTCCAAATTGCCCGATGCGAGACTCTCCGCCGCCCGTCGAGCCGCTCGCACCGGTGTCACGACCTGGCGGGCCACCAGTGCGGCGATGAAAGTGAGCAGGATGACCAGGATCGCCCCGGTCGTGCCGGCCGCCGAGCGCAGGAACTGGAGCGTGTCGACTTCCTGCGTCAACGGGAACACGAAGTAGATCTCGTACGTCCCCGTGCCGGGCAGAGTGAGCTGAGAGCCACTGACCAGCCCAGGCACTGACGGTGATCCGTCGCGGTAGACCACCTGGGTCGGCGTCATCAGCAGGTCGGTACTCGTCGCCACCTGCTCGCGCAGGTCTTCCGGCACGCTCGCCGCATCCGTTCGGCCGGCGGTGATCGTCTGGCCGCCGGCCACGATGATCACCTCGAACTGTTCGGTCCCTCCGGTCCGGTTGGCGTAACCGAAGGCGAGGTCGGTAAGCAACTTGTCAGCGTTGGCACCGCCCGTCGGATCGGCGGCGTTCAGTTGCTGCTGGGCCACGAACAGCGCCTGCCGCGACTCGTTGCGCACCGACTCCTTCTTGCCCTCCATCACTCCGAGGCTCGCCTGCTGCATGAGGAGGAACCCGCCGAGTACCAAGACGAGCACCGACGCCACCAGGACCGACGCGATCACCCGAAACGGCAGCGAGCGCCACCACAGGTTGACAGGAACCTTCCACCACGGCGACGGCGCCGGTCCGGGGATGGACATCGACGAGGGCTCAGCCAGACCGAGTGCCCGGCTCGCCGGCCTTGTAGCCGATGCCGCGCACGGTCACGACGATCTCTGGATGCTCCGGATCGCGCTCGATCTTGGACCGGAGCCGCTGCACGTGGACGTTGACCAGTCGGGTGTCGGCAGCGTGGCGATAGCCCCACACCTGCTCGAGCAGCACTTCGCGGCTGAACACCTGCCACGGGCGGCGGGCCAGCGCCAGCAGGAGATCGAACTCGAGCGGAGTCAGCTGGATCGGAACCCCGTCGCGCTTCACCGAGTGACCGTCGACACTGATCGTCAAGTCGCCGACGCGAAGCGTCTCGGTGGGGTTCTCCTCCGGCGGACGTCTCAGTCTGGTCTTGATCCGCGCGATCAGTTCCTTGGCCTTGAACGGCTTGGCGACGTAGTCGTCGGCTCCGGCCTCGAGTCCGGCCACCACGTCGATGGTGTCGGACTTGGCGGTGAGCATGACGATCGGGACCATCGACTCCGTCCGGATCTCGCGGCAGATCTCGACGCCGTCGCGACCGGGCAGCATGAGATCGAGCAGAACGAGATCGGGCTTGGCGTCGTGAAAGGCCGCCACTGCCTCGTCGCCGCGAGAACACCAGACCGGCTCGAAGCCCTCACTGCCCAGCACGATCGACAACATCTCGGCGAGCGCGGCGTCGTCATCGACGACGAGCACCCGGCCCCGTCCGCCACCACCCGGACCGCCGGCGTACTGAGCGGAACCGCCCGTACCCGGGTCACTGCCGTCTGTGTCCGACACGTTTGGACCCTCTCCTTCGTCACGAAATCGTGGCAAGCTTATTCGCCCCGCTGGCAAGTCGCCCGGAGCGAGGGCGGCGCGGCCCGTGTCCACACCGACTCGCGCCCGCCGTGCGCTTGGGACGCTGTGTCGACTCCGTCACTCGCGGGCCTGGCTCGACCCGGCCGCCCCGAATCCGTTCCGAAGCCCAGGTCCGGAACTGGTGGATTTCGGGCTTCTTCGAGTTCGGCACGGTACTTGTCGGCGCTGATCGCGGCGATCCCGAAGATGTGAGCGTCGGACGACCACCGGTGCGGCGCCTCGTGTTCGACCGCGCGCCGATGGTATCGGTAAGGTCGCGTCACGATGAGCCTTCCCCCGTACGCACCGAACGCACCGAACGCCCCGTACGCAGCGAACGCATCGCCGGGGCGGCCGCTTGTGCTCGACGCCGCCAAGACAGCGCTGATCCCGCTGCGACCGCTGACGATCGGAGAGATCCTCGACGGTGCATTCGTCGTGGTGCGAGGCAGTGCGCGGATGATGGTCGGCTTGCCGCTCGTGGTGGCTGGGGGCACGGCGCTTTATCTGCTGCTCGGCCTGGGTCTCTATCTCCTCCTGGGCAACACCACGGCCAAGTGGGCTCAGATCGCCTTCACGGTGCTGATCGGCCTGATCGGCGTCTTCTTGCTGATCCAGTGCCTGGTGTGGATGACCGCAGTGCTCAGCCGGATCAGTCTGCAGACCGTCCTCGGCGAAGGCTTCGCCCCTCGTGGCTCCTCGATCGGGGCCGTCGGCCGAGTGACGCTGCGCAACTCGCTGCCGATGTTCTGGCCGGTGCTCGGGCTCTCGATGCTGCAGTATCTCGCAGCGTCAGTCGTCCAGACTGCACTCACAGTCGTGTACTACGTGATCCTCATCCCGATCACGTTCCTCTCCGTCCAAGGTGGCGCCTTCGGTTTCGTGGCCTCCGCTGCGCTGAGCATGCTCACGTTCGGTTTGACCGCACTGGTCTACGGCTATCTCGCGCTCACCGTGCCGGCGTTGGCCATCGAAGGCCGCACCGCACCCGGCTGGATCGGGAAACCGGCGAAGCCGACGACGGTGTTCATCACCTTCGAGCGCGCATTCAGACTGATCGGATTGTCCAACATCGTCCGGGTAGCACTGGTGATGGGCGGAGCGATGGCGGTGTCAATCGCCCTGATCGGCCTCCTGACCGCAGGCCTGCTCGCCTTGATCGTACTCTTCGCCACCTCGATCGGTCAGACGGTGACCTCTGTCGTGACCAACCCGTGGACGATCGGCGGTGTGGTCGCCTTCTCCGCCGTCTTGGCGATGTCGGCGATCCTGGCGTACGTCTCTGCCGTGCAGACCCTGCTCTACCTTGATCTGCGGATGCGCCGTGAAGCGCTCGATCTGGCGCTGCGTTTCGACGTCGTCGACGTGCCGCAGCCCACTGCTCCACCGCTTGTCTTCGTGCCGCACCCACCGCCGCAACCGTCTGCGGCACAGCTGCCACCACCGCACCGATACCCGTCGGCGGGTCGCTGGTGACCGCGGCCGGAGACGCCGTTCACACAGCCTGGTTACGCGTATACGACATCCCGATCCTGATCGGTCGCGACGAGGCTCGGCAGCGGGCTGAGCAGGAACTGACCAAGGCCAAGTACGGCGGCAGTCCGGACTGGCTGAGCCGCGGCCTGGATCGGGTTTCGGGCCTCGTCGAGCGCTTCTTGGAGCTACTCGCCAAGGCCGCGGGTGGCCCTTCGACGGGCGCAGGGGTCAACGTCGGCTTTCTAGGTGGCTGGTGTCGAACGGGCCTTCCCGGTGTTTGCCGTGCGAATCTGGAGGCGAGGTGATTGGTGACTGCCTCGGTCTGCCGGGCATTTTGGCCGGTTCTGCCGGTGATCGGGGGCGTGAGGCCGGGTGGACGGCCCGAAG
>JBBSQJ010000023.1:0-27157 GCA_038257965.1 Propionibacteriales bacterium | reverse complement strand
TGCTACCTCGTCTTGGATCGGTGGCCTGCCTCCATGCTGGAGGGTTCGACCGGCCAAGACGTCGGCCACATGGCCGATCATGTCAACGCGCGGATGCCCTGGGCCTCGCCATCGAGGCCTCGTCGGAGGGCTGCTGTCGAAACGAGACCGCACGCCGCGCCGGACGGTTGTCGGCGGGAGGCGCTCAGCGCGATGGCCATGGGCAGGCGGCCTCGTCCGCCCGGATCACGCGCCAGCAACCGGACACCAGCTCCGACGACCGGATCGAGGTCAACGAGCCCGTCCCGGCAAGGACGGCCGCACCATCTGGCCCGAAGAGACTCCAGCAGAGCCAGTTCTGCCGATGTCAGACATCCGCCGGTTGGCGGACCCAGCGCCGCTACGCTCGTCGAGCGGCTTCCGCAGCCAACTGGGCGCGCGAGGTGATATCCAGCTTGGTGAACACGTGGGCCAGGTGTGTCTGCACGGTGCGACGTGACACGTACAGCCTCTGTGCGACCTGCGGATTGGTCAGGCCCTCGGCCACCATTTCGATGACTCTCAGCTCGGTGGGAGTCAGACTGTCCCAGCCGGAGGTGGGGCGACGGCGCACACCGCGCTGTCCTCTGTGTACCCCAAGCCTACGCAGTCGCGCCTGGATTCTGGCGACGTCACGAACAGCGCTCAACTGCTCGAACCTGGCACGCGCCCGGCTCAGTTGTGCGATCGCAGCTTCTCCGGTGAGCAGGGTTCCGGCCTCCTCGTGCGTCAGAGCGGCCTCCAACGGTCGTCCCGCACGCGCGTAGGCATCGGCAGCGGCCCGGGACAGGTCGGGATCACGCTCGACGAGACCGCGGCAGCGCAGCGCGGCACCGCGGAACCAGGCCACATCTGCGGTCGCCGCCAGCTCGACGACCGCAGCAGATACCTGTTCGGCACGGTCTTGCTGTCCGGTGAGCAGCGCCAGACGCACCGCGTCCGGTCCCAGAACCGGATACATCACGGCCAGTCCTGCAGCAACACACGCCTCCCAGTGCTCGGAGAGGATCGTGAGGCTGCTCTGGGTCGTGCCCTCGGCCTCCAGCAGCAGAGCTTGCACCCAGGAAAGCCACGATCGCCAGTATCGAGGGAAGCGCTCCCTTGCCGCATCGCCGATGACGTCGATCGTCCGGCGGCAACCGGGCAGGTCACCGCGGTGCAGCGCGATCATCGCGACCACGCCGACCCGCACCGCGATGTTGTAGCCCTCGTCGAGATCCTCCGCCAGCCGTTCGGCGGTCTCGGCCTCGGCAAGTGCGTCGTCCCACTCACCGACGAGAAAGCGTTCGAGCGCGAGCGTGGTGTCCAAACTCGGTCTATGCCATGACGCCCCGACCTGCTGGCTGAGTTGGCGGCCGACCTGCAATGCGGTCCGAGCCTCGGAGAACCGGTCGAGGGCCAGCAGGATTCGTGCCCGGTTGAGATGCAAGGGATAGCGATGCGCTACCCGGTCGGGGCTGAGATCGGCGCGGCGTACCGCTTCGTCGGCCAGAAGCAGCGCCTGAGGCAGCTCGGCCCGTTCCTGGGACACCATGGACAGGCGCCAGAGCACGAAGGCCTCGACAACAGGATCGTCCATCGCGTGCGAGAGGTCTCGGGCCTTGTCGGCGGCTGCGTCTGCCCTGCCCAATTCACCTCGCGATGACTCGGCGTGTGCGATCAAGGCCCACGTCACGGCCCGCTCGCCGTCATTCAATCTCCAAAAGGTCACCATCTCCTGGAGTTGCTGCAACGCTTCGGTGGTAGCACCTCGTCCCAGTAGCAGATTGATCAGGCACGTCCGAATCTGGCCCTCAACCGCCGGATCATGGTCCCGGTCCAGCACGGCGCGGCAGGTTTCCTCGGCGTCGGTGAAGCGGCCGGCCCACCACAGGCTGATCGCGTACTCGGCGAGCAGCGCGTCGCGATCGGGATCGGTGGGCAGGCACAACTCGGCTGCATGCCGCAACAGCGCCGCTGCGACCTTCGGCGAGGAGGCAGCGACCTCGCGAGCCGCTCGCGCCAGCCAGTCAATCGTCTGGGCGTCGCCCGGGGCAGCTGAGCGGCTCAGGTGTTCAGCGACCTGCAATGCCGGCGCACCCGAGCTGGCAAGGCGCTGCCCCGCTTCGCGGTGCATCGCCAGACGTACGCTCTCGGGCATGTCGGTATACACCGCGTCCCGGATCAGGTCGTGACGGAAGCAGAGCCGGATTCCGTCCTCCTCCAGCACCCTTGCTTCCTCAGCCTCCCTAAGAGCCGCGGAGAGCCCGAGCACCGACCGCTCGGTGGTCGCGCTCAGGTCGCTGACCGAGAAGCTCGAGCCGAGGATCGACGCTGCCCGCAGCACGTCCAGGACATCGTCGGACAAGTCGCTGAGCCGCCTCAGGACGGTCAGCCGGAGGGTGAGTGGTCGTCGTAGGTCGTCAACCTCGGCCCAGCCGCCCACGACCTTGATCGCGTCATCTTGCCCGATGGCTGCCAAGAGTTCCGTGACGAACAGCGGATTCCCGTTCGCCACATCCAACGCCGCCATGAGGTGTTCGCCCGGCTCGGCTGCGACCCGGTCGCGCACCAGCGCCCTCAGCGCATTCCGATCCAAACCCGGCAGCGCCAGAACGCCTGCACCGGCGGCTTCGAAGCTGGCCATCATCGCCGACGCCTCGCCGACACGTGGCTCGGGGCGTAGGCAGCCGATGATCGCCAAGGCCAGGTGACGCAGACCGCGAGCCAAGGCGTGTAGTGTCACCAGACTGGATGGGTCGGCCCAGTGGAGGTCGTCCAGGGCCAGCAGCATCGGCCGCTCCAGCGCACATGCCTCCACCAGGTCGACGAACGCGTCGACCGCCTGAAATCGAAGGCCCGCGTCGCTGCTGACCGTGATCGTGCCCGCGCCGCTTCGTGTCCCCAGCAAGTCCGCGATCGCCCGGCGGCGAGGGTCGCTCGCGTCGGGCACGCAGCCCAAGGCGTCGACCAGCACGCCAAACGGACGAGTCTGCTCCAGCTCCATCGCGCGGGCCGCGCACACCTGCATGCCCCGCCTCCGCCCTCGCTCCAGGGCGTCGGTCAGCAGCCGTGACTTCCCGATACCCGGCTCTCCCTCGATGACCAGAAGGCTGAGACGCCCCGAGGCCGCTTGTTCGAGCGTTCGGAGGAGTTCGGCGACGTAGGGTTCGCGACCGCGCAGCGGGAGACTATGACTCCCAGTGGTCACTCACGCAACTTAGCAGCACAGGATCGCGGCGTCAGCTGTCCCCGACCTGCACCTGTCGGCCCTGGAAGGTCGTGCTCGAACCGAGCCGGTCGTCAACCACCATGGACTCACGTCGGCATCGCACTCCTCCGCAACCCGCGACCCGAACCCCGGTTTCGCTGAGCGCGTCACGGGCCGGCGGGCCCATCCACTCAAGCTCGGGTGCGACATCATGGGGCCGTCCGGGTCCGGCAAGTCGACGCTGCTCCACTGGCTATCCGGGGGATACTGGTGCCGGATGCCGGTCACCCTCGGTGCGGACCTGGTCGGCGCGAGGAGACAAGCAACGCTCCCTGCTGCGACGTCACGCTTCGGGTTCCGCTATGAGACACCAGCGTCTCGCGAGTACGCCTCCGGGACAACCTTGATCAAGTAGCACGACGCGCATCCTCCGCCCGACCGATCACGCGCTGCCCTTCCTCTCACAACTCGTGGTCAGAGGCCTGGTCGACACTGCCGTCATGGTGAAAGCCCTCCTCGCCGAGAATCTGCGCATCGGTGCGGTGCTCGAAGTGGGCCGAACGACGGGCACGTCCGTCAGCCTTCAGTTGTCTGGTCCAGACCCCCGGCATGGATTGCATAGCGGTCGACCTCTGTGAGCTCCTGCGCTGAGACTGGCTGGAAGAGACTCCAGGCCCAACGCAGCTCTCCCTGTGTCATGGGGTAGTCAGCTGACCCTGCTTGGTCATTGCGACGCTGCAGGCGCGCCCAGAGCGTCTCGTAGTCGACCTCGAAGACGTGCAACTCGATCCGAGCGCAGCAACCCCGCGCGTCGGCGAACTTCTCCGCGCGTTCAGCGGTTGTCCAGAGACCGTCCTCCAGGATCACGCTGACGCCCTGCCGCAACAACGACAGCCCGTGACGGTAGAGCACGACTTGCAGCCGCTCGTGAAAGTCGGTCTCGGCGGGACCGACCTCGAGGGTCGCCTGCCAGTCGTCCGTGCTCAACCGCATCCCTCTGCCCTCGATCTCCAGACGTCTGGCCAGCGTCGACTTCCCCGACCCCGGCAGCCCGCAGAACAAGGTGAGGGTCGGGACTGACCGCGCATCTCGACGTCGACTCACCCGACCAGGATCCCGCACTGCCTGCGCCGCGAGGTGCATGGAGTTCGGGAGTCGAGGCAGCGTCTGACGGGCCGTCCGCTGACTGGTCCGCGAACGGAGACATGCAGGTGATCCGCCACGGAGACACAATCGTGTACGTCAGGTTCCAGCTGGCGGCTCGGTTGGGTCCGGTAGCGTCATTGGCGTGACGGAGGAGCTGAGCTACGAGGTCGTCCGGACCTTCGACGCGTTCGAGCTTCGTCGCTATTCCCCGCACGTCGTCGCCGAAGTGATCGTGCGGGCGGCGTTCACGGACGCGGGCAGCGTGGCATTCGGAATGCTCGTCGGCTACATCAGCGGCCAGAACGCGACGCGCCGCAAGGTCGCGATGACCGCGCCCGTCCTGCAACGTGCGTCCGAGGCGATCGCCATGACCAGTCCGGTCGAGCAGCGTGAGACCGGCGTCGGCGAGTATGCGGTCGCGTTCGTGCTGCCCTCCTCCTATTCTCTCGAGAACGCTCCTGAACCGACGGGAGACGACGTGACGCTGCGCGAGCGACGGGCAACGCTGGCGGCCGTCCGGCGTTACCGCGGCGGCTGGAGCGAGGGCTCTTACCAGAGGAACCGGGCGGCGCTCGCCCGAGGGCTCGAAGTCGCAGCCCTTACCCCGGTCGGCCTGCCCAGGTGGGCGCGATTCAACCCACCGGTCACGCCATGGTTCCTCCGCCGGAACGAGATCGTGCAAGACGTCGAGGACGATCCCATCGGCGAGGGCGCACGATAGCAGCGGGTTGCCGCCGCCGGGGCTCGATGCCGGCCGGGATGAATCCGTGACACTCCATGCCACACGGAGCACGGCGCGAGATCTCGCCCCCTTCGTGCTCAGCACTGCGCAGCGTGGACGAACTCCGCGGCGGGCTTGCGGAGCCATTGTGTGACGCGCATAGTCAGGCCCATGTCCGCCAGCCGGGCGCTTCGAAGGTTGGTCAGTCGACCGGGCGTGCAGTCGATCTCCTGTGCCAGTTCGGCCCAGAGGAGACCGGCTTCTCGACGCCGCCCGTCGAGTGCGGTGTGAAGCTGGTTCAGATCCCATCGGAGCCTGCTGTGCGGGCCAGGCTCGGGCAGAGCGACATCGCCGACGTCGACGACGGGCCCGGTGAGGAACTTCTCCGGTGCCCGGCCGAGCCAACGCAGCATGAACAGTGCGTACTGACAGGAGGTTTCGCCGCGCGTGCCCAACCTCGAGACAGCTCCGCCGCAGAGTGGGTGATCCATCCGCTGACCATTGAGCTCCGACGACTGCTGCCACAGCTCATCGGCGAGTTCGTACCAGCCCAATCCGCGGTCGAGACGCTTCGCGTCGACTGCGGCGAAGAACGCGGCGAAATCGAAAACGGGCAGGGCCGTCATGCTCGACAAGCTAGCAGGATCCACCCGCGGGCCAGCCTGTTGTCCCCGGAGGGCGCGACCCGCCGGTCCGGATCAGCCGGGCAAGTGTCGAGCGAGCACCGCCCCACGCACTCCCGTACGCAATGGTGACTCCCGTACGCAGCGGCCGGCACGACGTTGGCTGCTGATCGGCACTGCTTCGCCGCGGTCGTCGTCGTCGCCGCCTGCACAGCGCTCGGGCCGGGGGCTTCAGCTCGGGCGGTAGCCATTGAGATCGTGTTGAGTTCCGGTTGATGTCGGTTGCCTAGCGTGATTGCTGCCCCTGATCCAGCATTTTGGAGGAAGCATGTCCACTCCCGAAACCGGCCCGCCCTCCGAGTCAGGGTCACCGGTGCCGCCGCTGCCACCTCAGGCAGCGGAGTCACTGCGGCTGACCTATGAATACGAGGGCGACTCCGTTCGGCTGGTGTCCCAGCAGCGAGTGGACGTGGTCGTCACGGACTTCGACGTGCAGTCAACCTTCGTGGCCCGCCATGTCGTCGACGTGCAGGACGCCGAGGAAACCACTCTTGCGCGGATCCCGGTGCATGGCGATCTCGGCGCCACGGTCGAGGTGTTCGGCCGGCCGGGCGAGTCCATCAGCCGCGTCCCGGAACCCAACCCGAAAGGCGCGTTCACGGTCGTCGTCCCCGTCCCGCCCGGGGCGGCCCGCGCCGTGCTGCAGCGGCTGGATGCGCCGACGCCACCTGCCGGCCCTGCGATCGCACCGGAGCGGGGCCGTCCGGCTCCAGTCGTGGTCTCCGCAGTCGTGCTCTCCGACGTCGAGATCGAGGGTGGTGAGCGGTCGTGACCAGTTCCGACGGTGCCGTCCTTGGCGCTAGCCAGATCTTCGGTAGCGCCCCGCGCGACCGAGCCTTCAACATCGTCCTGCTTGCCGACGGTTTCACCACGGCCCAGCAGGGGGACTTCGATACCAGCGCGGGAGAGTTCGTCTCGACCCTGCTGTCCACGCCGCCGTACGATCACCTGCAGGCAAACATCAACGTGTTCCGGGTCAACGTGACCTCGACCGAGTCCGGTGCCGATGACCCGTCCGATTCCGTCCCGCCGGGAACCGGAGCCACCGCAAGCACGTACTTCGACTCCAGCTTCGGTGGAACCGTCGAGGGCATAAAACTCCGGCGCCTACTGGTCTGCGACCGGGCGGCGGCGCTGGCGGTGGCCAATGCCCAGGTCCCCGAGCATTCCGTCGTCCTGGTTGTCGTCAACTCCAGCATCTACGGCGGTAGCGGCGGTGGGGTGGGGGCATTCTCCCGACACCGCGATGCCTCGGAGATCGCGCTCCACGAGACCGGGCATTCGGCCTACGGACTCGCGGACGAGTACGCCTACTTGGCGGACGACCCGGCAGAGACCGGTCACGATCACCACCCCGCCGGCGAGCCGTCGCAACCGAACTCCACCCTCGACACGGACCGCGGGACGCTGAAGTGGGTCTGGGCCGTGCAGCCGACGACGCCGCTGCCGACGAAGACCAATCCCAACCCGTCGACCGTCGACACCAGTGGATCGGCATTCCCCAACGGCACGGTCGGACTGTTCGAGGGTGCCGACCATTACCACGCCGATGCCTACCGGCCCGAATTCACCTGCAAGATGAACGTGCTCGGAGACCCGTTCTGCCGGGTGTGTCGACAGGCGATCTGGAATCGGATAGCCGGGCCGGCTCGCCTGACGGGCCGCGCATCGGCACCGATCACGGCCGTCGCCCGCTACGAGCACAGCATCGACGTGTTCACCCCCGACATCACCGGACGGACGATGGGTGTGGCGTGGGACCGGCAGACAGGGTGGCTCGGCTGGTACGGTCTCGGGCTTCCCGGCGGCGCTTCCCCCGGCGGCCCCGGCTCGCCGGTGACGGCAGTCTCCCGGCACTCCGATCGGTTCGATGTGTTCACCGTCGGCTCGGACCTACGGGTCCACACCATCAGCTGGAACGGCCGGGCATGGTCGGCCTGGGGGCCCGTCGGGTCCCTGGTGTGCCGGCCCGGTTCGATCGTGACAGTCATCGCTCGCACCCCTGACCAGATGGATCTGTTCACCACAGCATCGGACGGCAGCACGATGTCGACCTGGTGGAGTGCGACCGGAGGCTTCGCCGACTGGTTCCATCTGTCGGGCGGCCACGCCGCCCAGGGCGCCTCGGTGAGCGCGGTGGCGCGGAAACCCAAGACGCTTGACGTGTTCACCGTTGGCCAGGACGAGCAGGTCTGGTCGGCGTCGTGGGAATCGGGTCGACCCTGGTCATCGTGGACGCTCGTGCCGGGAATTCGCTGCCGCCCGGACTCCAAGATTGCCGTGGTTTCGCGCTTCTCCGACCACCTCGATCTCTTCACCACGGACTGGCTGGGGCGGACCATGTCGACGTGGTGGGACACCGGCCGAGGCTTTGCCCCCTGGTTCCAGGTCGCAGGCGGGGGCGCGCCACCCGGCTCGGACCTGACCGCGGTCGCGCGCGATCGCGACCATCTCGATCTGTTCGTGATCGGCACCGACACCGGGATCTATGCCACCCGCTGGGGCAAGAATGAGAACGGCGCGCAATGGGTTCCCTGGTCCAACGTCTCGGGCGGCGTCAGCAAGCTCGGCGGACAGGTGACGGCGCTGAGCCGGCTGCCCGGCCACCTCGACCTGTTCGTCGTCGGTAGCGATGAGCAGGTGTGGAGCACCTGGGGTAACGGGGCGGGTGACTGGGCCGAGTGGTTCCTCCTCGGCGTCGGCTGATCCACCCCGACCGACTCGGACCCCGCCTCTGGACCGTCTCGTAACGCGACGGTCTTGCGGCTGAACGGCGCGGCCGGCGACCCGGCACTTGCGCGGGCTGGGCCGACCAGCCCTTACGCTCACCAGGTGAGTGAGATCCTGTCCGAACATGTCGCGGAGAACCGCCGCTACTGGAATGCGATGGCCGAGGACTGGGTGGTTCCCGGTGAACGCGGGTGGGCGCAAGAAGCGCGCTGGGGAACGTGGGCCATCCCCAACTCCGAGCTCCCCCTCCTCGCCGACGAGATGGCCGGGCAACGGGCCATCGAACTCGGCTGTGGGACCGGCTATGTGTCGGCGTGGATGCGGCGCCGCGGCGCGTCGGTGTACGCCATCGACAATTCCGAGGCCCAACTGGTGACGGCGCGGCGGCTGTGCGATCTCCATGGACTCGACGACATCGAATGGGTACATGGCAACGCCGAGACCGTTGCCCAGCCGGCTGGTTCATTCGACTTCGCGATCAGCGAGTACGGCGCGGCGATCTGGTGTGAACCGGCGACCTGGATCAGCGAGGCGCACCGGCTCCTTCGTCCCGGTGGCGAGTTGGTGTTCCTCGGGAACCATCCGCTGTCGATGGTGTGCTCTCCGATCGACGGTTCGCTACCGGTGACCGATCGTCTGGAACGCGGCTACTTCGATCTGGCCCGACTCGACTGGCGCGACGCGGTCGAGGAGCCGGGCGGGATCGAGTTCAACCTCCCGATCTCGTCGTGGATCCGACTGTTCCACGACATTGGCTTCGACGTCATCGACTACGTCGAGATCAGGGCACCCGAGTCCGCCACCGGCACGAACGGCACGGTGACGGCCGACTGGGCCCACCGCTTTCCCTCCGAGCAGGCCTGGCGCATCCGCAAGCGGTAGGGGGCAGTAGCCGACCCGACGACTCGCCTTGGCCAAAGTCTCCAAGCGCGCGTGGGCAAGCTGCACAGTGGTGGACCCGGAACAGAGGCGGGAGTCATCGGGCCAGGCCAGAGCGCGGCGGATGTGCCACACTCGTCGTCGACCGTTGGCGTTGGAAGGAGGTGCGGCGTTCCGTGCCGATGACCGTTTCCGCGCCTCCTGCAGTTTGCTGACCTAGGGCAGCTTGCCGGTGGCATCACCTGTGAGAGGTGGCCTCGTGGCCGTAGACGACGAAATCCAGCTCGACCGACTCGCTCGTTCATTCGCCGCAGTGGGCGAGTTGATCGATGCGATCCGGCCCGGCCGGTGGTCCGCGCCGACTCCGTGCCTGGACTGGACCGTGCACCGTCTCGTCGAGCATCTGGTCGGCAAGAATCTCGTATTCGCCGCGGTGCTCGCTGAGCTACCGCTGCCGCAGCGCGGTGACGGGATGCCGAGCGATAGACTGCCCCGCGCCTATCGCGAATCGGCCGCGGTGTTACTCGACGCGTTTGGACAGCCAGGCGTTCTCGATCGGTCCTACCAAGGCCCGCTCGGTGCCGCCACCGGCGCGGAGCGGCTGAAGATCCGGATGTACGACCTGCTGGCCCACGGCTGGGACCTCACCCAGGCTCTCGGACGACCGGCGAATCTGCCGGAGGATGCGGCCGAGGAGTCGCTGGCCTTCGCCCGCGCGGATGGACGAGCAGTACGTCCCGGCGGCGGCTGTTTCGGACCTCCCCGGCACGTCGCCGACGCCGCCCCGGCGATCGTCAGGCTGGTCGCGTTCCTCGGCCGTGAGGTGCCGGCAGCCTGAGCGCTCCGCTGGCCAACCGCAAAACGCGAGGCTGCTTGCGAGCGCATCGATCGCCGGATGACTGTCGAGGAACTGCTCGGTGATCTTCCCGGCGTCGCCACGAACCGAATGTCTCGAAGAAGCCAGAGATTCAGGAGGACGGCGGACTCCGGCGAGGTCCTTCGCGTTAGCCTCGCAACCTTCGGGCAGGTCGTTGAGAAGCAGGGTGCCGTACTTCTGAAGGTCCGCCGTCCGCCGATGCACATGATGCTTGTCCGCCAACTCCCGGATCGACAACCTCTCGCCTGGCGTCCCAGCGGATCGCCGCGAATAACTCCACCTTCGAGTCCACCGGCCCCTTCGATGATCAACACGACGTCGATCACCACCGTCCGGTGGGGCCGAATCGAACCGTCACCACCCGGCCGCGGCGTGTCCGCAAGTGTGGCCAAAGCAAACCGTCACGGCCAAGGTTCGCTCGGTCGGCGGTGGAGAGAAACAGCCGATAGCACCAAACGACACCGAGGCCCATCGCCGACTCAATCGCCGCGTGGTCATCGCCGTTCGGCGTTAGCCATGCTGCCCAGGGCGGTAGCTCGACTGATGCCGCCTTGCTGCTGGCCGCCGTACAAGCTGCACTTCGCGGAGGGGCATTCTGGCGCCCGCACGTTTCCCTTCAGCCCGCAGCGAAGCCGGGTGGGTTCAACGGACACCTGTCGGGCTGCACGACCGATTCACGGAGCGCCGATGTGCTGTCACGACTCTCCAAGTCGCGCAGAGTCAACGATCAACTGCAACCCACGCACGTGGGCCTCGTACGCATCCCGCCCCGCCGGAGACGCCGAGTACCAGCGTGTGCGCCGCTTCCCGGTGTAGGTCGAGCGGACCGCCACGTACCCCACCTCGCTCATGACAGCCAGGTGAGCGGCGAGGTTCCCGTCGCTGAGGTTCAGCACCTTGGCAAGCGCGGTGAAGCGGATCGAGCCGTCCACTGTGAGCCCGTGCAGCGCCGCCTGGATGCGGAGCCGATTCATGTCCGACAGTGCCGCGTCGAGCGGTGTGCGCAAGCGCTCCCCGACGTCATCCCCAAGCTCGGCGCAAGGAGGGGACTGCTCAGACACGAGTGACCCCGCGGAGTACTCGATAGATCCCGAGTGCGAGTAGCGGGAGCCCGGCGCTCAGGCCGAACCACAGCAGTCGACTCGGCATGTCCACGTCGGCCAGAACGGCGGCCATGACGATTCCGAATCCCGCCACCACTGTGAGGGTCCGATCACGGGTGGCGATGGCGTACAGACACATCGCCAGCCCCCACAGGGCACCCACGAGAAGGACGGATGACCATGGGAAGCAACTTCGCAAGCGGCCTGCTTGCGGGCGTGACGGCGGCGGTGATCTGGATCTCGATATGTCTGCTGGTCGGCGTGGACATGAAGACAGTGGGGCTTTGGGCGCTGATCTTCCTGGTCGTGGGCACGGCAGGAACAACCATCATTGCCAACGTGATCACCAAGAGGAAGGCAACCCAGGGCAGCTGATCCGCGACGTTGCTATCCTGCGGGCGGCCGTCGCGCCGCCCTCACCTGAGCGCCGGCCGAACTGCGGAGTCGTCGGTTCCGCCACGATGGCGATGTAGACGGCATGTGTCACTGTGCCGACCGGTTGAGCGTCTTGGGACTCGCAGCGACGAGGATCGCTGCGACGACCAGGATGGGAAGGCCGAGGAGAAACGGCGCGTGCAGGCCCCAAGTGCTCGCTGCGATGCCACCAAGGCTCGCCCCGATGAGCGAGCCGGCGGTGAAGATGACGCGGTTGATGCTGAGCACTCGACCCAGCAGTTCCGGTGGTACCGCGCGCTGGATGGTGGTGCGCGACTGGACGGTCCAGATGGCAAAGGCCATGCTGCTGGTGGCCATCACGACTGCGGTGGCAAACACAGAGCTGGTGGTACCCAGAGCGAGCTGACCTGCGGCGGTCAGACTCAGGCAGAGCAGCGTCGTGATCTTGGCCCCGACCCGGCGGGCGAGGCGGGCAGCGCAGATCCCGCCACTCAGACCGCCGACCGCCCCCACGGCCAGCAGAATCCCGTACCAGGCGGAGGCTAGGCGAAGGAGGTCGTGGACATAGAGCACGAGCAGGGTGAACCAGGCGCTGTCGGTCATGGCGAGGACGACACTGGTCGCGGGCACGGGCCAGAAGCTGCGGTTGCGCCGCAGCCACTGCAGACCGCCGCTGATCCGCGACCGCTCTCGTATGGTCATCGGTGGGGATCCGACCGCTGTCGTGGTGGCCCCGATCAGTGCCGGCATACTGGCGACCAGAGCCACGGCGATCGCGAGTGTCCCGCCGTTGACGGCGAACGGCAGGACCAGGGCGACGCCGAACAGGTAGCCGCCCAGGGGCGGCCCGACGAACTCATTCCCGGCGATTTCGGCGGTGACCATCCGACCGTTGGCCAGGTCCAGCTGGTCGGAGGACACGATCGAGGGGACCAGGGTGCTGGCGGCCGTGGCACGGACCACGTCGGCGAGGCCGGACACGAATACGACGACATACAAGACGCCCATCGTCACCCACCCACCGGCGACCAGTCCGACCAGTCCGACCAGGAAGGCGAGTCGCACGGCATCAGCGGTGATCACGATTCGCCGCCGGTCGAACCGATCGGCCAACGACCCAGCCGCCAAACCCAGGATCAGGGCGGGAAGCTGGGTGGCGACGGCCACTCCGGCGATCAGGACGGGGTTGCGGGTCAGGGTCACGGCCAGGAGTGGAATCGCCGCCGCGCGGATGCCGTCACCCAAGTTCGACAATAAGGTCGCCGACCACAGCCGTCGATACGGTGCACCCAGTGCCAGCGTCGCCATGCCTGAGCTCCTCAGGTTGGCACTCTCTCGGCGAGAGTGCCAACGGATGAAGTTCTAGCACTCTTGTGGGATGAATGCCAAGGATCCTGGTGCTGCTGGGAGCGCGGGCACCCGTGTGGTAAGCCGACCCTCCGACGAGAACGCTGGCCTCTGACCCGACTCCGGGCTATGGCGAGGTCAAGGCTGTCCGGTGGCGCTCCATCGTTCGGTGTGGCTGGACGCCTGTTGGGTGAGTTGGCGATCTTGATGGTGTCGTTGCTAGGATCGTGCGTCATGCCTGTCAGCAGGCTGGGTACAGTCCACACGCCGATGTGGCATCCGACGACTACATCGCTGTCCAGGCCCTCGTGGCCGCCGGTCTCGGCGTGTCCGTCATCCCCGGCCTGGCGGTGACACATCCGCTGCCCGGCGTCGCGGTACCTCAATTCGCCTCGGCGGCACCGGTGCGGCGCATCTCCGCTGCCTGGCCAGTTGACGGCTACCAAGGACCGACCCTGACGGCCATGGTCGACAGCCTGCGACTCACCGTCCAGGGCAGGCCATGACCATCCAGTTCGGCGTCCACCTCCCACTCCTCAACTTCGGCGACACGCCATGGACCGTGACGCGGCTGTCGACCTACATGCGCGAGGCGGCCGCCGCCGGCTTCGACTACGTGTGCGCTAACGACCACCTCCTGTTCCGGCAGCCGTGGATGGACGGTCCCACGGCCCTCGCCACTGTCCTACAGGCGTGCCCCGACATGACGATCGCGACCACCCTCGCACTTCCCGTCGTCCGCGGGCCTGTCCAGACCGCCAAACTGTTCGCAGCCCTCCACACGCTTTCCGATGGCCGCTTCGTCGGTGGTGTCGGACCTGGATCGTCCGCTGCCGACTACGCGGCCGCAGGGGTCCCGTTCACCGAACGCTGGAAGCGCTTCGACGAGGCGGTCCGTGTCCTGCGGGTTCTGCTCGGCAAGGACATGACGCCCTTCCACGGGACGTTCTACTCCAGCGACACCCCCCTCGAGCCGCCTACGGCAAGCGCCGGAAGCCCACCCCTATGGATCGGCAGCTGGGGATCGCCCTCCGGCGTTCGACGGGTGGCTGAACTCGGCGACGGCTGGCTCGCGTCGGCCTACAACACCACCCCCAGACGAGTTCAGACACACACTCGACCGGCTCGAGGCTGCCGGAGGGCCCACCGACTTCCGGAACGCTGTAGCAACAACCTGGCTGTACGTGACCGAGCGACCACGAGAAGCCGATCACATCTTCGAGAACATCTTGGCGCGGCTGCTGAACCGACCGACGGACGATCTCCGGGCACGAGGACTACCCATCGGCTCAGCCGAGCAATGCGCTGAACGGATCACCGCCTACCAGCAAGCCGGCGCACAGCGAATCCTGCTTTGGCCGATCGGTGACGAGCACAGACAACTCATAGCCTTCCGCAACGACGTCCTGCCGCTCCTGCCGGCAAGCGGTTGAGCCATCAGGAGAACGTGTCAGGGCGACGCTGCGCCAGTCCGCGGCTGGTAACTCGGGGAGCCGGCAACTGGAGGCGGGGAGGCTATCCGGTTCATCGTGTAGGTGACGTGTGCGCGGACTGTCTCGGCCACGTTGTTGGAAGCCGTACTCAACAAGGGCCCCGCCTGAGTCGATCACCTCAAGTCCGCCTGTCCGAGCCAGTTCAGTGGCATCGTGATCAAGGGTCGCCGTATCGCGCCCTTTCTGGGGCAGGGGCACCGAGCACAGTGTAGTTCGGTGTCGTTGTCTCTACCCACCTGCTGCATTCCCCCGGGCGGCCATTGACGCATGGCTGGCGGGCTCCAGACCCGGCGTCATGATGGGCGCGAGCCAGTCCTGCTCATGGCGCCAATGTGGCAAGGCCGGCCATCACGCAGGCCAGTCCCCGCTCGAACCGTTCGTCGGGGTTCAAGTCCGCGGCCTCGCGCACCATCCGTCTCAGGTGTGGGTAGGCACCGCTGTCGAGAACCTGTTGGAGGTAGAGGGCTACGGAGCTGCGCCATTGCTCCGCGGTGAGGCCGGAAAGATGCTGGGTCCGCGTTTCGGCCAACTCCCTGGCTGTTGCGCCTAGGACGAATCCCAGGACGGTCTCTACGGCGCTGCTGGCGATGTTCGGGTCGTCTGCATAGCCGGCCGTCGCTGCCAGTGCCCGTTCGTGGTGTGTCAAGGCGTTCGGGCCGATGGCCGGCCTTCCGGCCAGTTCGACGCCCACCCACGGGTGCGCATTGAGCATGGCGCGCCGGTTGCGAGCTACGGCGGCCAGGTCCGCGTGCCACTCGCCCGACGCTTCCGGCGGTAGGTGCCGGCCGAGGACCGAATCGACCATGCGATCGATCAACTCGTCCCTGCTGTCGAGCACCCGATAGGAGGCTGTGCCCGATCGGAGTGTGGTGGCCACCCGGCGCAGGGACACTGCCTCAAGACCCTCCCGATCGGCTAGGGCGACCGCGGCCCCGACGATCTTTGGCAGATCGGGCGCGCTGCCTCGTCGCGGCGGACGCTCTTGGTCCCAGAACATCATGGATGCAGCGTATCCATCCTTCTGGATACATAGTATCCAGTTCGGCTACAGTGTAACCATGGAAATTCCGATGCTTCTCAGCGTCTATTTCGCGGCCATCGACGACAAGTGCCTCGATGCAGACGTCGTCGGGGTGACGTTCCTGCCCGACGGCCGGGTGGTACGACCCGACGGAGTCGCACTCATCGGCCCGGCCGAGATCCTCTCAGAGCAGAACGAGAGCTTCGCGCGTTTCCGGGCCACCCACCACATGCTCACCGACCACGTCGTCACCAGATCCAGCGACACCGCGCAGGTACGCGCAAACATGCAGGCCATGCACCTATGGAACGATGCCGGCAACTCGGCCGAACTCCAGACGCACTTCGTGGCCGGCGGAGTCCTGCGGGCCAGCGCCAAGTTGACCCCGGACGGCTGGCGGCTCGCCGAACTGACCATGCGCCCCACCTGGCGTACCGGAGCGACCACCCGCATGTTCCTGCCCGCCCACAGGTGAAACTTCGGGGAACCCACACTGCTCTGTTCGATGGCTACCCCGCTGAACGGCGAGGGATGGTCACTGGCCTATTTGTAGTGTCGGTGACCGATCGTCTAGCGGAAAAACCCGTTTTCGCTTGACGGTCGGCTAATGCATGCTCCGCACGACGGTCGGCTACTGACGAAAGTGCTGCTGCTCGCCGGCTACGGCGATTCGCCCGCATTCTTTTCGTACGAGGGACCTCTGCGGCACGGCTTCGTCGGAGCTGTGTCAGGCTCGGACGGTGCGAGAAATACCGCAGAGGTTCGACGGATCGCTTGTCCTGGTCACCGGCGCAGCCCACGGCATCGGGCGCGCCTGTGCGGTCCGGCTAGCCGCCGAGGGCGCACGCGTCGTGGTGGCAGACCTCGACGAGCAGGCGGCCGTTGGTGTTGTCGAAGGCCTTGAAGGTCAGAACCATCAAGCGATAGCGCTGGACGTCACCCAGCCGGACTCTGTTGACCAGACCACGCGTGCTGTCGCAACCAGCGGGCTCGACGTCCTGGTCAATGTCGCAGGCGGCGACACCCACCATGGGTCCTTCGAAGACACAGACGATGATGTGTGGCGCCGCATACTGGAACTCAACCTCATCGGGCTTGCCCGCTGCTGCAGAGCAGCTGCTCCCTACCTACGGCGCAGCAGCAACCACCCAGCGATCGTCAACGTCGGCTCAGTCAACGGGCTTACGGCGCTTGGCAGCGAGCCGTACTCCGCGGCAAAGGCCGGCGTCGTCTCTCTGACAGCGAACCTTGCCCTCACCCTCGGCGCGGACCGTGTCCGCGTCAACGGCGTAGCTCCGGGCACCATCCGGACCCGCGTCTGGGACGACAAAGAAGGAGGCGCTGACCGCATGCGGCCGCTCTATCCGCTAGGTCGAGTGGGGGAACCGGACGATGTCGCCGCCGCCGTATCCTTCCTCGCCTCCGCAGACGCCAGCTGGATCACCGGTCACACCCTGCCTGTCGACGGCGGGTTCCTCGACAACCACTGACCCAGCACATTGCCACCTTCACCCGAGTTCTAGGTACCCGTAGCGCACCGACCCATTCTCAGTGGACGGTCCGCGGGCGGTTCCTTGCTAGGACGGGCTGGAGCCAGTCGCCGCCACTGAGCGCTAACAGAACACCGCCACGTAGCGCTGCGATCCACAGTCGCCGGCCGGCGTCTCGTCGACCGGCTAGGTCACCGGAACGATCGTTTGCGGTGAGCTGAGTTGACTAGGGTGAAACGGTGGATAGGTGGCAGGCACTGGAGGGCGGCCCGCTGATGATCGTGATCGGAGAGGTCCTGCTCGTCGTCTGCAGCCTGAGCTACCTCGTCTGGTGGACGATCACGTTCAGACCGTCGGTGCGGACTCCACCCGGCGGCGGGCTCTTCCTCGCGGGAGCGGTGCTCGGCGGCCTCGGCGGCCTGGTTCTGCTGGCCGTCGGCATCGCGGCCCTTCTCCCGAAGGCGTCATCGCCGGCGCTGGTGGCGACGATCGTCGGCGGAGTGTTGGTCGGTGCGCTGTTGCTTTACGTCACCTCTAGCGTCGCCCACCGGCCCGTCACCACCGAGCTCCCGCTGATCGTTGTCTGGGCCACCGTGCAACTCGCTGCCGGCATCACGTTGCGGACGGCCGGGGTGCTGAAGGCGCCGGCGGCGTCTGCCTGGATCGTCGCGACAGCGATCGCGACGCTGGTCGGGCTGGCCTGCTACCTAATTTTCTATCGGCTCGATCCGATCCCCGCGTACTGGATCGGCATGGTGCCCCTCACCGTCGACGGCGTGGTGGCGGCGATCTTGGCCGCAATCGTGACGCTGACGCGAGTCCCGTGAGTGACCGCCTGTCGGTCGCCTTACGGTGACGCCGACGAGCGACGACTTGGCCGGCAAAATCGAACACTCGAGGGGCCGGCCGTGAGGGAACCGACATAATGAGAATCGGCGGGTGCTGGTCGGGATCGAGACTGACCGGAGCCCGAAGCGCCTCGAAGACGAAGACCCGGGCGACGCCCATGCTGGCCGAGATCGTGCGCCTCGACCGTGCCCACCACCGACCCGTGGCCGGCGACTCCGCGGTCGCCGAGCACGTCAAGGTCACGGCCCGGGCGCACCAGACGATGATTTGGACCCGGCCAACGCAACGTCGCCATGATCCGCTCGATCCTGCGCGAGTACTCCCGCCTGCGCTGGGTCGACGCCTACGCTGGCGGCGCGGTGGCCTCGTTGGTCGCGGTCACCGTCGAGATGGTCCGTCATACCGGGGTGCTCGCAGGTGAAGACGGGTTTTGGCCGGCACCCGGACGTTGAGATCTACCTGAGCCAGCCAGGGCTCGGGATGATCCCTTGGTGCCCGGGTGCTCGCTGAATTCGGAGACGACCCTGACCGCTACACCGACACCCGGGCTCGGAAGAACTACTCCGGTATGGCCCCGTTCACCCGGGCCTCCGGCACCCCAAACGGGTCGTGCTGGCCAGCAGAACACACACTCGCCGCTTGACACGTTAGAACCGTGGGATATCTACATCACAGACAGATGTAGGGACCCGACCGTCTTCTTGTCGTCGCGATCTGGCGCTGACCAGAGCGAGACAAGTTCGACGGCGCCTCTCGCTCTCGCTATCTTGTGTCGGATTCCTCAGTCGTCGTTCCGCTCGTGCCCGTTGCACTGCTTCAGTACATGGGAGGAGGGCCATTGCCAGGACTGTCCGTTCCAACCAGCGAGTTCCCGAGGAGATGGCGGGCCGCGAGTCGATCACGGAACGTTTCTGCGAGGGTCGAGCTATGCCGACGACTCCGAAGGACGATCTGCACAACTACCTGCAGCAGGGTCGGGAGGCGTTGCTGTGGAAGCTCGAAGGCGTCTCGGACTACGACGCCCGTCGCCCGCTCGTCCCGACCGGGACCAACTTGCTGGGTCTGGTGAAGCACGTTGCCGGCACCGAGGCCGAGTACCTCGGCGTTGTGTTCGGTCGGCCGTTTCCTGAACCTCTCCCATGGATCGCTGAGGAGGCCGAAGACAACGCCGACATGTGGGCGCGTGCAGACGAGTCTCGAGCCGACCTTGTCGATCTCTACCGCAGAGTTTGGGCGCACTCCGACTCCACGATCTCCGCACTCTCGCTCGATGTGGTCGGGACAGTGCCCTGGTGGAGCGTGCACCGTGAAGCGACCCTGCACCGAGTGCTCACCCACGTGATAGCTGAGACCCACCGGCATGCTGGGCATGCAGATCTCGTCCGCGAGCTGTTCGACGGCGCCGTCGGTCACCGGGCGACCTACAACAATCTGCCCGACGCCGACGCGACCTGGTGGCAAGCTCACCGCGACCGTCTCGAGCGAGTGGCCCGCGATGCAGGTGATCGCCCTTAGTCGGACTGGTGGATCGCTGCGGCGCGCGGCAACGTCAAGGTGGCGGACATCGAGAACCAGGACCAGGGGTCGCTCGGGGTGGACCGACAAGAAAGCGGGACACCGTCACGCGACGACAAGATCCGGGACAGCGACGAGTGGGTCAGGACCCTACAACAGATGTAGGAAGTCGACCGTCTTGTCGTCGAGACCTTGCGTTGACCAGGGGAACGACAAGATCTGCGGGGCTGCCCATTCTCACTATCTTGTCGGACTCCACAGCGTCACGTCCCGACGCCGAACTCCCGGTTCAGCAGCCTCGGTCCGTGGAGGTCCGGCCACTCCGGCCCACACAGACGAACGGTCAAGGTCGACCCGTGCGGGTTCTGGTCGGGTAGGACCCTCACCCGGTGCCATGCGCCGCCATTCGTACGGCGTGGTGGTGGACCGCGATGAGGCCGGATCGTTCGAGGATGGGTCGGGAATAGCCCGTCGAATCGCTGTGGATCAGGGTCTTGCCGAGGCCGAGAGCTGCGTGGGCACGGACCGCGGTGAGCGCGCGGTATATGCCCTGTCCTCTCCATTCGGGGAGGACGGCGCCGCCCCAGATCCCCGCCAAGTCCGATCCCTCGACGGGTTCGAGCCGACCTGCTCCCACGACCTGCCCAGCCGACTCGGCGACCCACAGCTCCATGCCGTCCTTCCGTTCGAGTCGCTGCAGCACGGCCTCGGCCATCCGGTGGGACACGGGGTCGCCGAACGCGACGTCCTGCATTGCGCTCATCGCGCGCACGTCGGCCTCGGTGTGGATGCGCCGGAGCGTGACCGACGCCGGCAAGGGGACATCGACGTCCAGCAGAGCAGCTTCGCCGATCATGATTGACTCCGGCTCCTGAGGTTGGAAACCGTGATCGACGAGGGTCTGGTGAAGGAGCGGAGCATGGTCGTGCCCGCGGGTCTTCCACTCCACCCGATCGATGTCGAGGTCTGCCCGGTAGTGCTCAAGGGTCTGGCGCACCCACGACTCGATTGTCGCCGCGTTGGCCCCGGCAAGGTCGCGATAGGTCACGAAGCCGCGGCCGCCGGCGAAGGTGACCAGGCGGAGCGGGCCGAGCAGCTCGACCGCGATGGCGCTTGGTGTCTCGGCGTCGGTTCGCAGTTGGGCGTCGTACGCCCGGAGGTAGTCCTTGGGAGAGAGGCTCACCAGATCGAGTTTGCGCCCTTCAGCTCATGGGCGCACCTGCTGTCCGCTTCCGACCACCGCACGGAGGTGGCCGGTCAATCTCATGGCGCCGACAGATAGTGAGAGAACGACACGCCGCCGACAAACTGAATAACGACAGGTGCGGACGACAGATCGGGTGGCGTCCGCCGGTTCTCACTATCGTGTCGGTTTCCTCAGGCCGGCATCGTGAGGGTTTTCGATTTCGGCTGGTCCGATCGTCGGCCCGACGTCGTCGCCGTAAGGGGACCCTCTTGCGGGCATCCGCCAGAGGCTCCCTTCAGGAGAGCCTCTCTCACATGCTGCGCTCAACCTCGTTCCACGAGAACCGATTGCCAAGGGTTCGGAGGCAATTCGGCACCCGCGATCAGGGCGTCACGAGCCAGGTCACTGGCATCGCGCCGATCTGACGGACCGGGACACTACCTAGCCATGTCGGTGGCTCCGTCAGCTGTAAGCCGGGCAGCCGGCTGAGGAGTGCGGGAAGCGCGACCTCGGCATGCATCCGGGCGAGCGGCGCGCCGAGACAGTAGTGAGCGCCGCCCGAAAAGGCTAGGTGCGGGTTGGTGGCCCGCCCGACGTTGAACGTGCCGGGGTCCTCGAACACGGCCGGGTCCCGGTCCGCGGCCGCGAACACCAACGACCCGGCGCGGGCTGAACAAGCCCGCGAATCGAGCTCGCAGTGGCCGGTGCCGGTCTGCAGGGAGCCGTGACAGGAACCGACACACGGTCTCGAACATCAGATCAGGGGATGGCGGCACCGCCGGCGCCGAGAAGCGCGGGTCATGCAGAACCTGGCGAACGAAGCTGTGGCGGCAGCCCGGGATCGAGAAGACTTGGGCGACCTCGCCGGCGCCACCCGACCTCGTTCGGTGAACATCGCGTCCATCAGGGCCCGCTCCAACTCCGCCATCGCAGTGTCATCGCTTTTCAGCCATGAGCGGCAACCTAGCGACCAGCCGCGGTCTGCGTCGGCACCGACCCTGGGCCGGCTCAAGTCATCGCCGGTGAAGCCCAAGCCCTGCGCGTCACAAGTCGTCCGTCAGCGGCCAGCTGGAGGCACAGGTGGTGACAAGTGCGGGCGGGTGGCGGGACGATTCGCCTAAGACAAATCGGCGTCGATAGGAGCCGGATCGATGGATGAGAGCAAGCCTGCGGACATCAAGCGCAACAAGGCGACCGTGGCGGCGTTCGATGAGTTACTCGGCTCCGATGACTTAACTAAGCTTAAGTACCCTGAGTGACCTTTGTCGATCCGACATGATCAACCACGCGCTTGCACCGGATCGGCCCCAGGGGCTCGCTGGAACGAGGGAATTTCTCGCGACGATGGGCCGCAACCAGATGACCCATGAGGGCTGGAGTCGCCTCGTCTGGGGTGGCCGAAGGCGACTACGTCGTGCAGGTCGGTACCCCGACACGGCCGTTGGCACGGTGGATCGTTCCTGGGGATACAGGCTGCAGCCGGGAGCTACGACCGCGACTTCGCGGCCATGTACCGGTTGGTCAATGGTCAGATCGTTGAACGCTGGGCGATCCGAGACGACCTCGGCATGCTCCGGCAGCTTGGCGCGCTGCCGCCGCAGTAGGACCCCAGTAGCCACCAAGCCGGGCTAGGAGAAACGATATGAGTCCACGTCCGGTCGGAGACTGACGGATTGCGACACTCGCCCTGCACGCACAGCCGCCGCCGCCGCAGGACGTTCGGGCAAGGGTGACGCCCAGCCCCAGCTCCCGCCTCGCGGCGGTTCGTCTCCGCAAGACCCGACCGCGAAAATGTCCGGTGCGGGCTATACGGCGACCGCGAGTCAGCGCTGTAGAGGCCTGGTCGATGCTGGCTGTTCGAATCTCACAGACGCGATGACGACAAGAAAGCTGGATAACGAC
The DNA here is from genome assembly GCA_038257965.1 of Propionibacteriales bacterium. Lineage (GTDB taxonomy): Bacteria > Actinomycetota > Actinomycetes > Propionibacteriales > Propionibacteriaceae > Microlunatus. The sequence continues at coordinate 4,611 of JBBSQJ010000023.1, read as the reverse complement.
AAGCCACTGACACGAAATATGACGACAAGTTCGGTGGGAACCTACAACAGACGCCGCCGTTCGCTCACGGAGAACGCGGAAGAAATGGGTGCACCACAGCATTGAGTCTATGACGCTCAACTCGCGTCATCCTGACTTGGAGGCATCCACGTGACGACTACTGAACTCCCCGTCCTGTTCCTTAGCGACCTCGTCGTACTCCCGGGAATGGTGGTCCCGATCGAACTGGACGACACCGCACGAGCCGCGATCGACACGGCGCGGGCGAGCAGCGACGACCACTTGCTGGTCGCGCCACGGCTCGGTGACCGCTACGCGGCCTTCGGCGTCGTGGCGACCATCGTCCAACTCGGCCGGCTGTCCAGCGGCGAGCCGGCCGCGGTGCTGCGTGCCGAGCGGCGGGTGAAGATCGGCTCCGGGGTGGCGGGTCCCGGCACGGCCCTGTGGGTCGAGGCACACGACATCGAAGATCCCGACACCGACAGCGACGAGGTGCGCAAGCTCGCCGCCGAGTACAAGTCGCTGGTCATCGCGACCCTGCAGCGGCGCGACGCCTGGCAGTTGATCGACACGGTCAACCGGGTCACCGATCCCTCGTCGCTGGCCGACCTGGCCGGTTACGCGCCGTACCTGGACGACGAGACCAAGCGCCGGCTGCTGGAAACGCCGAGCGTTCGCGAGCGGCTGACCACGCTGATCGCCTGGACCAAGGACCACATCGCCGAGATCGAGGTCAACGACAAGATCGCCGACGACGTACGCGAGGGGATGGAGAAGAACCAACGCGAGTTCTTGCTCCGCCAGCAGCTGAACGCCATCCGCAAGGAACTCGGCGAGGACGAGCCCGAGGGTGCCGAGGACTACCGCACCCGAGTCGAGGCGGCCGACCTCCCCGAGGACGTCCGCAAGGCGGCGCTACGCGAAGTGGGCAAGTTGGAGCGGGCGAGCGACCAGAGTCCGGAGTCCGGCTACATCCGGACCTGGCTCGACGTCGTCCTCGAGCTGCCCTGGGGCGCCAAGACCGTGGACTCCACCGATGTCACCGCCGCCCGTGCCGTGCTGGATGCCGATCACCACGGGTTGGACGACGTGAAGGACCGGATCGTGGAGTATCTCGCGATCCGCAGCCGGCGCGCGCAGCGCGGACTCGAGATCGTCGGCGGCCGTGGATCGGGTGCCGTGCTGGCCCTCGTCGGTCCGCCCGGTGTGGGCAAGACCTCGCTCGGCCAGTCGGTCGCCCGGGCGCTCGGCCGGAAGTTCGTGCGGGTCGCCCTCGGCGGCGTGCGCGACGAGGCCGAGATCCGCGGTCACCGCAGAACGTACGTCGGCGCGCTGCCCGGTCGCATCGTCCGGGCGATCACCGAAGCGGGTTCGATGAACCCGGTCGTGCTGCTGGACGAGATCGACAAGGTCGGCTCCGACTATCGCGGCGACCCCAGTGCGGCACTGCTCGAGGTGCTCGATCCGGCGCAGAACCACACGTTCCGCGACCACTACCTGGAAGTCGACCTCGATCTGTCCGACGTGGTGTTCCTGGCCACGGCCAACGTCTTGGAGACCATCCCGCAGGCCCTGCTGGACCGAATGGAGCTCGTCACCCTCGACGGATACACCGAGGACGACAAGATCGCGATCGCCCGGGAGTACCTGCTGCCCCGGCAATTGGAGCTCGCCGCCCTGACGGCTGAGGAGGTCGAGGTGAGCGACGACGCACTGCGAGAGATCGCGGCGGACTACACCCGGGAGCCGGGCGTACGTCAGCTGGAGCGGTTGCTCGCCAAGGCACTGCGCAAGGCGGTCACCGAGCTGTCCGGCAGCGAGGCCAGAGCCGGCACGAAGGCCCGAGTGGGAACGGGCGCGACCAGGGCCGAGCCCCTCGATTCCCCGACGGACGACGGCATGGAAGTCATCCTCGCTCAGGTCCCCGAGGCGCGACTGATGATCACGGCTGCCAATCTGCGGGACTACCTGGGTCGGCCACGATTCACCCCGGAGGCGCACGAACGTACGTCCGTTCCGGGGGTGGCCACCGGGTTGGCGGTCACCGGGATGGGCGGCGACGTGCTCTTCATCGAGTCCAACGCGGTCGAGAGCCCATCAGGCTCGGGGCGCGGCGGTCTGACGCTGACCGGGCAGCTCGGTGATGTCATGAAGGAGTCGGCACAGATCGCCCTCTCCTATGTCCGGGCGCACGCGGCCGAGCTCGGCATCGAGGACCCGAGCGTGCTCGACCGGCAGATCCACATCCACGTGCCGGCCGGCGCGATCCCGAAAGACGGCCCGTCGGCGGGTGTGACGATGGTGGCCGCGTTGACCTCGATGGCGCTCGGACGCCCGGTTCGCTCCGACGTCGGGATGACCGGAGAGGTGACGCTGAACGGCCGGGTGCTCCCGATCGGCGGGGTCAAGCAGAAACTGCTCGCCGCTCAACGCGCCGGTCTGACCACGGTGTTCTTGCCGAAGCGGAACGAGCCCGATCTGGACGAGGTCCCGGCCGACGTGCTGGAGGCCATCGACGTGCAGCTGAGCACCGACGTCGCCGAACTTGTCGCGGCGGCCATCGAGCCGGCGTCGACCGACGCGATCCAAGCCGCCTGACCTCCTTCGGCTCCTCCCAACCTCGAAAGTGGGCGCTAACGACAGCGACACGCCGGGCGGATGTGTCACCCGCGCCCACTTTCCGGGAGGTGTCGCGCGATGGCACGAGCGGTGAAAATAGCGTGCCGGTCTCCTTACACTTGGGGGACCGGCACGTTCTGGTTGGGAGGACCTTCGACGATGGGCGATCTGGATCGCGTGACGTTCGGCGGCGAGACCGTGGACCGCCGCACGAGCAACATGCTGCGCGAGGCCCAGCGGATCGCGAACGAGCAGGACCCCAGCATCGGGAAGTTCAAGCTCAGTCAGGGCTGCTTTTGTCATGGCGTCGCCGCCTCGGCCGGAACGCACAACGGTGCCGGCGCCTTCGACCTCTCCGTCCGTGGCTACTCCGAGCACGAGAAGGAGGTCATCGCGCTGTCGTTGCGCAAGGTCGGGTTCGCCAGCTGGCGCCGGATGCCCAGCCAGGGTCCCTGGCCGGAGCACATCCACGGCATCGCCATGGGTTCCAAGCAACTGCCGCCGATCGCCCAGAGCCAGGTCCGCAGCTACCTGAACGGGCGCGACGGGCTGGTCGGCAACCGTCGCGACAACCAGGACCGGCCCGACAAGGTCTTGACCTGGGAGCAGTACAAGACGAAGTACCTCGACGGCGACGACAAGCCGGACGTGACGCCAGCGGCGGACACGGCGGACCCGGCAGCCTCAGACCCCACCGATGCCGCCGATCCCTACGACATCGACGCCGGCCACGGCGTGTCGGCGACCAGGGACAGCGACGGCGACGGGCTGACCGACGACTTCGAGAAGATGTCCTCGACCAATCCGCTCGATCCCGACACCGACGGCGACGGGATCACCGACGGCCAGGAGTTCGTCACCTCTGGTGGCCGCGGATACGGTCTGGCCATCGACGCCGATCACGACGGCATCGCCGACTGGTTGGAGACGGGTGCTCTGAACAGCGCATCGACCGGCGTCGCAACGGGCGCGCTGGGCGGGCATCCGACCGGAACCGGCGCCGGAGTGGCTGCTGGTATCGGTTCGTACGCGGGGTCAAGCCTCGGACCCGGCATGGCCGACGGAATCGGTGGCACCGACATCGGCGGCGGGGCAGGAACGGGCACCAGCACCGGACTACCGGCTGGCGCGGCCGGAGTCGGCAACGATCCCCTCGACCCGGGCGGCGCAGACCCGTTCGGCGGCTGAGATCCCACGTGTCAGCTCAGCGCGGTCGGCTCGTCGGACTTGGTGTCGGCGTCGTAGCGCGACTTGATCAGGCTGGCGATCGTGGTCACGGTCAGGGTCACGATGATCACCGTCAGCGACACCCAGATCGGGACCTCGCCGTCGAACGGGGCCCAGTCGGCCAGGTGGTAGTGGTGCAGCGCGTGTAGCACCAACTTCACGCCGATAAACGCGAGGATGACCGACAAGCCCAAGGACAGGTAGACGAGCCGCTTGAGCAGGCCGCCGATCAGGAAGTACAACTGGCGTAGGCCCATCAGGGCGAATACGTTGGCCGTGAAGACCAGATACGGTTCCTGGGTCAACCCGTAGATCGCCGGGATCGAGTCCAGGGCGAACAACAAATCCGTGCTGCCCAGCGCGATGATCACGAAGAGCATCGGGGTGATGAACCGGCTGCCGTCCTCGACGACACTCAGCCGGGTGCCCCGGAAGTCATCGGTAGCCGGGAATTTTCGCTTGACCAGGCGCATCATCGCGTTGTCCGGCATCTCCTCGCCCTCGTCGTCGTGCCGGCGATAGTCGATGACGAGCTTGATCGCTGTGTAGACGAGAAACGCGCCGAAGATGAAGAACACCCAGGCGAACCGATTGATCGCGGCCGCGCCGATCGCGATGAAGATGCCGCGGAAGATCAGGGCCAATATGATGCCGACCAGCAGCGCGTACTGCTGCAGTTCCCTCGGCACCTTCAGCTTCGTCATGATGATGACGAAGATGAACAGATTGTCGATCGACAGGCTGTACTCGGTGAGCCAGCCGGCG
>JBBSQJ010000022.1:0-27260 GCA_038257965.1 Propionibacteriales bacterium | reverse complement strand
GTGCCACCGGCCAGGATCACCGCGATCGTGCGCAACCTCGTCACGCCCGAGACATTACCTGGCGCGGAGCGTGATCAGCCGCAGGACCGTCGGTGACTACAAGTACTTGCGGGCCTCTTGCAGGAAACGGTCCGCGTAGTGCTCGGTGGGGATGTCGCCCAGGTAGTAGGTCTTGAGCGCGTGCCGGATCTCGGCCCGCGGATCCGCGCCCAGCATCACGTCGAGGGTGGACTCCAGTTGCTCGGCGCGCCCGGAGAAGGCATCGATCACGTACGCCGCCCGGGAGATCGGGAATTTCTGGGCGAAGATCGCCGCCGGGTGGGACACGGCGACGATCGCGAAGGGTTTCTCGGAGTAGAGGTAGTCACCGGCCACACTGGAGATGTCGCCGATCATGGCGTCGGAGGCATTGAAGCACTCGAAGACGCTCAACCGGGTCTCGGCCGCAGGTCCGTAGCGATGCTTGCGGGACGTCTTCGTGGCGTCGGTGCTCAGGTACTCGATGATCCGCGCGCACTCGGCGCGAAACAGCGGGCTGCGACGCGCGTAGGGATGTGGCCGAAAGATCACCGAGCAACCACGACGCAGCAGTGACTCCACGATCTGGAAACCGACCGCCAGCGACGAATAGTTGGAATCGGCGTAGAAGCCGGCCCAGGTCGGTGCGTAGAGGACGGTCTTGTCGGCAACGTCGGCGATGTGGGTGGTCGCGGTCTGCACCCGCTCGACCTGTGGCCGGCCGACAATACTGAAGATCCCGGCCGGCATGTCGACGCCGTGATCACTGAACCGGTCGATCGCCGCTTGTCCGGCGACGAAGTTCTTGTCGTACATCCGAAAGACCGGGTTGTAACTCGGCGCCTTGTCGCTGTCGCCGTGATTCAACTGGATATGGGTCAGCTGGGAGTACCTGATCGTGTGAGCGTTCTTCGTCGCCGTGTTGACGTAGAAGATGGCCTTCATCGTGGGCGCGATCACCGCATCGAGATCACCGAGGTTCTTGCGCAGGATGACCGGTGCGGTGCTCGTCTGCGATCCGAGCGCCAACACCTCGCGGAAGTTCGCTTCGGTTCGGACGAGGATGAAGTATGCCGGCCCCAGCCTTTCCAGGAAGGGCAACCACATCGCGATCTGGTACGCGGTCCCGGCGGGCGCGTCCCAGTGGATGGCGAACACGGGGCGGATCCGGTCGGCCATCAGTTTCACCACCCCCGACTCGAAGCCACGGCGCTGGCGAGTCCGGTCCAGTGCGTCGAGGCCCGCCGCAACACCGATCAGCAGGCAGACCAGCGCCCACACGAACACGATCCAGCCGGTGATCTCGGCGAACGCCGTGACCAGCAACGCGATGATGCCGAGCCCGTTGACGAAGAACACCATGGCGGCGTTGAACCAGGGCTGTTCGCGAGTCTTGACTCCAGGGATCCGCGACGCGAACGGCCGTCCGAGAATGGACAGTCTGCGCAGGATCGGCTCGAACAGCACCAGGAGGCCGATGATGCCGAGCGCGATCCGGGTGGTCCAGTTGCCGCCCTCGGTCGCTACCTGTACCGCCGCCACGGCGACCAGCAGCACGCGTGCGACGATGTAGGTGCCGACCGGACGTGTGGACGAGCGGACCAGGAACGCAACACTGCCGAGCGAGATCGCGGAGAGCAGAAGCGCCACCCAGACCGGCCAGCCGGTGAGCAGGACGAGCAGGGCCGCGAACGCGATCGCATTCACCGTCACCGCTGCGAGTCCGACTGTTCTGATCACGGCTCTGAGGCCGAGCCGGCGACCCGAGCCCGGTGAAGCGACGTAATCAGCCATCTGCACTCATCCGGAGTAACTGGTCGGCGATCAACACGTCGATCGGGCGGGTGATCTTCAGGTTCCGGTCCGACCCCTCGACCACTTTGATAGCCACATCCGGCAGATATCTCGAGACGACCGAGCAGTCGTCCGTGGCGGCGAAGTCCGGATCCTGCCACGCCTGGTCGTACGCCGCGCGAATGGTCGACAAGTGGAACGCCTGCGGGGTCTGGCCGCGGCGGAGGTGCGCGCGGTCGGGTACACCGGTGACGATCTGATCGTCGTCGACTTCGATGATCGTGTCGGCCGACAGGATCGCGACGTCCACGGCGCGATAGGTGTCGAGCGCCGTCACGACATCGTCGATGATGCGGGCTTCCAGGAGCGGGCGAACCGCGTCGTGGAACAAGACGTACGGGTCGTCGGCGACCGACCGGAGCGCCTCAAGCGCGTTGCCCGTCGACGCGTTCCGTGTTGCACCCCCGGCAAGCACGCGGGACAGCTTCGGCACGCCCGCGGCGATCCGCTGGGCCGCATCGACGTGATCGGGATGCATCAGCAGCACGATCTCGTCGACGCAGTCGGCGGCGGAGAAGACGTCGAGGGTGTGCTCGAGCACGGTCTTCCCGGCCACCTCGATCAGTTGCTTGGGTATCGCCCCGCCGATCCGGGAGCCGGTGCCCCCCGCCAGAACGACGGCGATGGTGCGAGGGCGCTCTGACATTCGCGAACGGAGCCTTTCGAGACGATGACCGTAGCCGGAAGGCTAACGTACGCATGCTGCCTCACCCCCGAAGGCGCACTGGGTCGTCGGTCGTTCCTGTCGTATGCTGCGTGACGCGCCGGACGGGTCGGGTACAGGTGAAGGTGTCGCCGACTCGCCGCGCATCGAGGTGATGGCCGGACGTGGCAGCCAGGAGGGCGGACGTGACCGAAGGGGTCGAACGTCCGGCACGTCCAACACTCGCCGAGTACCGTGCCGTCGTCCAGCCGCCGGAGATCATCGGACGGAAGAATTCGGAGCACTGGGTCGGAGACCTCTACCAACGCAGGCTTTCGCCGCACCTGTCCCGCCCGCTCGCCCTCGCCGGCTTCTCGCCGAACGGGGTCACGGCCCTCATGATCGTCGCCGGGGCCGGCGGGGGGCTCGCCCTGCTGCTGCCCGGGCTGATCGGGGTGATCCTCGCGGCGCTGCTGATCCAACTGCAGATGCTGATCGACTGCGCCGACGGCGAAGTAGCCCGGTGGACGCAGCGATTCAGTCCCGCCGGGATCTTCCTCGACAAGGTCGGCCACTACACCGCCGAGTCCTTCATCCCACTGTGCTTGGGAATCCGTGGGGCGGGCGGGCTCAGCGGAATGGGTGAGCACTACGGCTACGTCGCCCTGGGTGCCGTGCTCGCGCTCGTCGTCGTGCTCAACAAGGCGCTCAACGACATGGTCCACGTCGCCCGGGCGTTCACCGGACTCGGCCGGCTGCCGGAAGCGGCGGCGACCTCGGCCCCGCGGCACGGCCTGCTGGCCAGGGCGCGTGCGGCCGCGCGCTTTCTCCCGTTCCATCGGCTGTATCACTCGGTCGAGATGACGCTGCTGATTCTCGTGGTGACGATCGGCTTCGTGGTCGTCGGCGTCGATTCGGCGTCGACCGTGGCCGCTCGGTGGCTCGTGATCGTCCTCACCCCGCTCGCGACACTCTCGCTGATCGGTCATCTCGTCGCGATCTTGACTTCGTCCCGGTTGCGAGTCGGCTCGTGAGACGCTCGCGTCGCACATCGACCGGTCACGCCATTCGACTCCTGCGCAATCGCCTGACTCGGCGACGGTATGCGCGGACCGCACTGCGGGTCGACGACGTGCCGGTCGCTGCGGTCGTCGTCTTCTTCGCCGCCGTGCCCGAAGAGCTCTACCAACTCCTGCAGTGGCGCCCGGTGCTCGAGCGGGTCCGCGAGCATCGCCCGGTCGTGGTCGTCACCTCCGCTCCCGACATCGGGCGACTCGTTGCGCAGACCGGGCTTCCTGTTGCCTTCGCTCCGCGCGGGGCGGACCTCGAGCGGCTCATCCACTCGCGGCGACCCGCGGTGGTTCTCTACCTCAATCACCGCGAGCGGAACTTCACCATGCTGCGCTACGTCGAAACCGTCCACGTGTATCTGGGCCACGGCGAGAGCGACAAGGGCGCCAGCGCCTCGCACCAGAACATGGCCTACGACTACTGCTTCGTCGCCGGCCGGGCCGCGCAGGACCGCCTCGCCGCCGCGATGCCCCTTTTCGACGCGGTGCGGCGCGCACCGACCGTCGGGCGGCCCACCCTGGATCCTCACGCCGCGTCTCAGCAGCGCCCGGACTGGGCGGTGGACGCACCGGGTCGATCTACCGTGCTCTACGCCCCGACCTGGGAAGGTGGTCTGCCGAGCATGGCCGTCGGCTCGATCGCCAGTCATGGCGAAGCCATCGTCGCCTCGGTGCTCGGCGATCCCGGCCTGCGGCTGGTCTATCGACCGCACCCGTTGACCGGCACCGTGTCACCCGAACACGCGGCAGCGGCAACGCGGATCCGGCGGCTCGTCGAGGAGGCCGGACCGCCGCATCTGATCGACACCGGCCCCTACGGCTGGGTGTTCGACATCGCGGACGCGGCCGTGGTCGACATCTCTTCGGTCGCCTACGACTGGGTCGCCACCGGCAAGCCGCTGCTGCTGACCACGCCGGTCGACGAACGGGCCCGACCGACCCCGTCCAGGCTGGATTCGCTGGCACCCATGCTGCGGGCCCAGGACGCGGACCGGACAGCTGAGCGAGTACGCCGGCTCATCGAGAGTCCGGTCGAAGGATGGGCAGATCTGGTGGAGTACCACTTCGGCGACGTCCGACCCGGGGCCAGCATCCGCCGCTTCCTCGACACGCTCGACGATGTCGCGGTCGATCCCGGCTGAGGACGTCACGGTGTATCGGCGGCGTCCAGCGCGGCCAGCACTCGGTCTGCGCTGCCGCCGAGCCCGAGCAGCTCGGTGAGCTCGGCGAACAACGCCGGATCCGGTGGCCCGGCCGGTAGCCGGAGATCTTCGAACGAGACGTGAAGGTCGAGATCGCGAGCGACCGCGACCACCGTGGGCGCCACCGCGAGATAGTCGACGGCGGCCGCCAGCTTCGATCTGATCGACGCACTGATCTTGGTGTCCCTCGCGCTGGCCGCGGTCAGGATGTTGCCCAGGTCACCGTAGCTGGTGATCAGGCTGGCCGCGGTCTTCTCACCGATCCCGGCGACACCGGGCAGTCCGTCGGAGGCGTCGCCGCGCAGGGTGGCGAAGTCGACGTAGCACGCAGCCGGAATGCCGTACCTGTTGCGCACCCAGGCATCGTCGACTTGTTCGTGCCGACCGACGCCGCGAGCGACGTACAGGATCCGGACCGACCGTTCGTCGTCGACCAGCTGGAACAGGTCACGGTCCCCGGTGACGATGTCGACCGGCATCGAGGCCGTGCTGGCCAAGGTGCCGATCACGTCGTCGGCTTCGTATCCGTCCTTGCCGACGATCGCGATGCCGAGCGCGCCGAGCACTGCTTGGATCAAGGGCACCTGCACGGCGAGACCGTCGGGGGCGGTCTCGCCCGAGGTGGTTCTCGATGACGCCATCTCGGTGATCACCGAGTCGCCGGAGCCGGCCACCCGGTGCGCCTTGTAGCTGGGGATCAGCTCGACCCGCCAGGCCGGGCGCCAGTCGTTGTCCCAGCAGCAGGCCAGGTGGGTGGGGTGGTAAGTGTCGGTGAGCTTCGCGATGTAGTCGAGCAGCCCGCGCACCGCATTGACGGGAGTGCCGTCGGGCGATCTCAAAGAATCGGGCATGCCGAAGTAGGCACGAAAGTACAACGACGCCGTATCCAACAGGAGCAGTCGAGCCGAAGACACAGACGCATACTGGCACGATGTCTGCCATGGAGAAGCTCGACCGCCACATCCTCGCGCTGCTCGCGCGAGACGGCCGGATGTCGTACACCGACATCGGCAAGGAGACGGGCCTGTCCACCTCGGCCGCGCAGCAGCGCGTGCGGCGGCTCGAGCAACGCGGTGTGATCCGGGGCTATCGCGCCGATCTGGATGCCGACCAACTCGGACTGCTCGTCACCGCCTTCGTGGCGATCAAGCCGTTCGACCCGAGCCAGCCCGACGACGCGCCCGAGCGACTCCGCCACATCGACGACATCATCTCCTGCTACTCCGTCGCCGGAGACGCGAGCTATCTGCTCAAGGTCCAGGTGCCCACCATGGCGCATCTGGAGACACTGCTGGCCAAGATCCGCAGCGACGGGAAGGTCTCGACGCAGACGACGACCGTGCTGTCGGTCCCGTTCGAGGACCGACCTCAGGTCTGAGCGATCCGGGGCGCGTCACCGAACCTGAGGCCCTGAGCCTGTCGAGGTCGGTTGACCGAACCTGTGCCCTGAGCCTGTCGAAGGGCCGTCACCGCACGCCCACCTGCTCGCCGTTCACGGTGTGGCTGCCCGGCCGTGGGGCGACCGCGTTGAGCAACGGCCCCAAGACGTCCATCGGCAGCGGGAAGACCACGGTCGAGTTGTGGTCGGCTCCGAGCTCGAGCAAGGTCTGCAGATAGCGCAGCTGGAGCGAGGCCGGGCTGCGGCTCAGCGTGTCCGCGGCCTGCCGGAGCTCCTCGGAGGCCTGCAGCTCGCCGCGGGCATTGATGATCTTGGCTCGGCGCTCCCGCTCGGCTTCGGCCTCGCGAGCCATGGCCCGCTGCATCGCCTCGGGGATCTCCACGTCCTTGATCTCGACGAGGCGCACCTCGATGCCCCACGGCGTCGTCTGCTCGGCGATCTGACAGCGCAGACGGTCGTTGAGATCCTCGCGGTGGGCCAGCACGGTGTCGAGATCCTCGCGCCCGAGCAACGACCGCAGGGTGGTCTGGGCGATCTGCGAGGTGGCCACGGCATAGTTCTCCACCTCCATCACCGCCTTGATCGGGTCCACGACCTTGAACAACAGCACCGCGTTGACCCGGGCGGGCACGTTGTCGCGGGTGATCACCTCCTGCGGCGGGATGGTGAGAGTCACCACGCGTAGGTCCACCCGCACCAGTCGTTCCGCGGCCGGCAGGATCCGTCTCAGGCCGGGGCCGTACAGCGGACGGAGCCGGCCGACCCGGAAGACCACGCCGCGCTCGTACTCGCGCAGCACCCGAATCGAGAGCACGGCGCCGACCAGCGTCAGCCCGGCAACCACGATCAGCGCGACGAGCCATCCGTTCATCGGTGTTCCTTTCTGAGCGTGAAGGAGGACCAACGCGTCGCGAACCGGTCGACGGGTTCGTCGGAATAGACGGTGCGCTGCGCGATGTGCTCGGGGAAGCCGTTGGGGGAGCGCCACAGGTGGCGGGCCAACGGCAGTCCGGCAGCCGCCACGAGCGCGATGGTGCCGAGCAGTGCGACAACGTCGTACCCGTTCGCGGCACCGAACAGCATCCCGGTGGGCAAGAGGATACCCAGGCCCGCTACGCAGCACGCGAGCCCGCGATGGAACCGCCCGGCTTCGGAGTGCGGCCACGGGTCGATCTCCCGGGTGACCTCGCGACCCTGTGCGGACGTGGTGCAGCTGGACTTCACCGGGCAGACGTTGCAGACCGACGGTTTGCCCCGGTAACGCACGATCCGTTGCTCGGGATCGTAGGAGGCCGGCCACAGCCACTGGTCCTGCGGGCAGGTCCAGGCGTCGTGATCGGCGTGATAGCGAAACGCCCCGGTCCGCCACCGCTGAGCCCGCACCGAGACGTGGCGGGCCATCGCGTCGAAGCCGTAGCCGATCGCGAGCAGCACGAGCGCGTACCCGCAGACCAACATCACACCGAGAGACATCTAGCGCCCGCCTACTTCTCGGATTCGGCCGTGCCGGCGGACACCGGCTGCTTCTCGGTGAACAGCACGTCTCGCGGCAGTTCGGAGGTGGTGAGTCCGTTGCGGGAGTGGCGCAAGCCCTGCCAGGCGATCCACAAGAACGGCAGGCAGCCGCCGATGATGAGGATCAGGTCTCCGGGCATCCGGGCCCACTCCAGCAACCGGTTCCCCGGTGTGGTCAGGTAGCCGAGCGACCGGGCCTCGAAGTAGCCCTCGTTGACGGAGGCGTACAGCTGCAGAATACCCAGCGGCAACAAGGTGGCGAAGACCATCCAGGCCAAGCCGATGTTCAGCGACCAGAAGCTGATCTTCGCCAGCTTCTCCGGCCACTTGTCCTCCGGCACCAGGTAGCGCAGCGCGAACATCGCCAGACCGACGGCCAGCATCCCGTAGACGCCCATCATGGCGGCGTGGGCGTGATTGGCGGTCAGCGCGGTGCCGATCTCGTAGTAGGACACGATCGGCAGGTTGACCAGGAAGCCGAAGATGCCGGCGCCGACAAAGTTCCAGAAGCCGACCGCGACCAGGAACATGACGGCCCAGCGGTGGGGGAACGGTCCTCCGGTCGACCGCTTCTCCTGCCGAGAGCCCAGCTGGAGGAAGCTCCAGGCCTCGACGGTGAGGAAGGTCAGCGGGATGACCTCGGCGGCGGAGAAGAACGCACCCAACGCCATGTGCTCCACGGGCGTGCCGGAGAAGTAGAGGTGGTGCATGGTCCCGATCACGCCACCGGCGGAGTACAAGATCACGTCCAAGAAGATGATGCCCAACGCGATCTTCTCCCGGACCACACCGAGCATGACGAAGATGTAGGCGACCATCACGGTGGTGAAGAGCTCGAGGAAGTCCTCGACCCACAGATGGACGACCCAGAACCGCCAGAACTCCGCCACCGTGAGATGGGTACCGGTGGTGGCCAGCAACCCGATCGCGTAAAAGGCGGGAATGGCCAGGGCGGAGAAGAAGAAGAGCCACGGCATGTTGCCCTTGGACTCGCCTTTCAGCCGCGACCGGATACCGCGGTAGATGATCACGATCCAGACGAACATGCCGAACGACAGCAGCGCCTGCCAGACCCGGGGCAGGTCGATGTATTCCCACTGCTGGGCGAACAACGGACCCTTGGCCCAGGAGACGCCGTGGATGGAGAGCGCCTCGCTGATCAGGCTGCCGACCACGACCAGGACCACGGCGCCGAAGAGCACGTAGACCAGGAGCGCCTGCCTCTTCGGTTCCCGCCCGGCGATGAACGGGGTGAGGAAGATGCCGGCCGCCAGGAATCCGGCTGCGGTCCAGAACAACGACAGCTGGAGGTGCCAGGTCCGGGCCAGGTTGAACGGCAGCAACTTGGCCAGGTCGACGCCGAAGAAGCTCAGCAGGTCGGCCCGGTAGTGCTCCGCGGCCGCCCCGAGCAGAGCCTGGACGAGGAAGAGGGCGGCGATGGTGAAGAAGAACCACGCCGTGGCGCGCTGGGCCGGGGTTAGTGCTACGTCGCCCGGCTGGCGGAAGGCGATGGCCGGCGCCTCCGCGCTCTGCCAGCCGATCCTGGCGCTCCAGCGCCCGTACAGGGCGAACAGGGCCCCGGTCCCAGCCAGCAGCACCACCAGGGACAACACGCTCCACACCACGACGTCGGCGGTGGGACCGTTGTCCACCCGAGGTTCGGGAGGCCAGTTGTTGGTGTAGGAGTACGTGTGCCCGGGTCGCTCGGCCGCCGCCGCCCACGCCGTCCAGGCGAAGAACGCGGTCAGCTGGTGGATCTCGGTCGGGTCGGTCACCACGTTGGGCACCAACCCGTTCTTGGTGGAGTCTTCGCCGAAGAACCCCGCGTAGTGGTCGGTGAGCGACTCGAACGCCGCGACCTGGTGGTCGGTGAAGGTCAGCGTCTTGGTGGTTTCGTCGTACCGGTTGGTGCGGAACTCATCGATCACGGCCTGGCGTGGGTCGGCGATGCCGGCATCGCCATTGGCCTTCTCGACGAACTCGGTGGCGCGTCGGAGATAGTCAGCGGTGTAGTCGGGGCCGAGGTAGGCGCCGTGCCCGACGATGGAGCCGTACTCCATCAGCCCACGAGCAAGGAACAACTCCTGGCCGGCGGTGATGTCGTCGCCGGTGAACAACACCTCGCCGTCGGTGGTGACGACCTTCTCCGGCTGCGGCATCGACGCCGTGTACGTGCGGTAGGCCAGGATCCCCATCACGCAGAAGCCGAACAGCACGACGAGGGCGACCGCCTGCACCCAACCCTTGCCGACCATCAGCGAGCGGCGATCGGTGGACGTCGGCGTGGGAGAGAGGGAGGTCATGCGTTACTCCGAATCTGCTCGACAGGGGGATCGGTGACGCACCCTGGCGCGGACGCTAGCGACATCGGAAAAGGCCCGATCAGGGCCGATGGTCCCGCCGAGCCAGGGTAGAAAGTCCTTCGACGCAGCGGCGCACGGGCTGGGCGCCCCGCTCAGGCCAGCGCCGCTCCCACCCCGATGAACACCGCGCAGGCGACCACCAGGATGCCGAGCAGGGGTGCGACGAACCGGACGTACTCGTCGTAGCGCACCTTGGCCAGAGCCAGACCCCCCATCACGACCGCCGACGTGGGAGTGACCAGGTTGACGATCCCGGAGGCGGATTGGAAGGCGGTGATGACCATCGCGCGCGACACCGAGGCGAAGTCCGCGAGCGGCGCCAGGATCGGCATGGCCAGGGCTGCATGTCCAGACGTCGAGGGCACCAGGAACGCGAGCGGGATGTTGATCAGAAACATCAACACGGCGAACAGTCCCGACGAGGCGTTCTGGACGATGTTCTCCATCGAGTGAAGAACCGTGTCGGTGATCTGAGAGTTGTTCATGATCACGGTGACGCCCCGGGCCAAGACGATGATCAGACCGACGCCGATGAAGTCGCCGGCGCCGCGCACCAGGGTGTCGGTGAGACCCTTCTCACCGAGACCGCCGATCAGGCCCACCACCACCGACATCACGATGAACAGCGCCGCCAGTTCGGGGAAGTACCAGTCGAACTGCCAGCCGAAGCTGTCCGCCTCGGGACCGTTGATCACCTGCGCCCAGGGCACGATCGCGAAGATCATGAACACGAAGGTGAGGGCGACGACAGCGAGCACGCTCTTCTGCCGACCGGTGAGCACCGGTACCTCCCCTATCCCAGCGGCCGCGGTCTCGTCGTCGCCGGGCTGAGGACCGACCATCGACGCAGAGGGGTCCTTCTTGACCTTGCGGGCGTAGCGGAGGACGTAGAGGATGCCGACCGGCACCAGGACCACGAACATCAGGAGCCGGAATCCGATGCCGTCGCCGATCGAGATGCCGGCGGCGTCGGATGCGACTCCGGTGGCGAACGGGTTCACCGTGGACGCGAGGACGCCGATGCCGGCACCCAGCATGATCGTGGCGACCGCCACCATCCGGTCATAGCCCAGGCTGAGCACCAGCGGCACGACCAGCGCGTAGAAGCCGAGCGTCTCCTCCGCCATACCCTCGGTCGTGCCGCCGATCGAGAACAGCACCATCAAGATCACGATCAGGACGGCGCCGCGAGAGCCGAACCGGTGGGCGATTCGGGCGATGCCGTTGTCGATGGCGCCGGTCTGCATGGACATCGTGATGAAGATGCCGATGGCGATCACGAACAAGAAGACGCCGGCCGCACCGAAGAGCTCCCCACTCTCGTACGGGCCGATGAAGCCGCCGTCGGCCGCCTTGACCCCGTAGAGCCCGTTGATCGGGGCGAGGAAGAGCTGCATCAGTCGGTCGGTGAACGACAATCCCGCGTCCACGCTCTGGTAGGTGCCGGGGATGGGACCACCGGTCTCCTTACTGATCTTGTACGCCCCGGTGGGCACCACGAAGGCCAACACCCAGACCGCGACCGTGACCGCGAAGAGCACAGTGAAGGCGCTGGGAAAGCTGAACGTGCGGATCTTGGCACCCGGGTCGTCCCCAGCTGGGGATTCGCTCGGAGGCGGGGATTCGCTCGGAGTGGAATCGGCCGGCGCGGCCATCGGTGCTCCTTCGGTCGACATTCTGCCCGACCCAGCGAACCACCGATTCGGCACGCGCACCCCTGGTGAAGGGCCCGGACGTCTGGGACCTTCTGCTCTCGGCAACGGGTCCGGAGTCGCCGACAATAGCCAGGAGACGATTAAGACAACCGCTCGGCAAGGAAAGGACGACATGGCCTTACGCGTGGACTCAGAGGTCGGGACCCTTCGACAGGCGATCTTGCACCGCCCCGACCTGGAGATGAAGCGGCTGACGCCGACGAACAAGGACTCCTATCTCTTCGACGATGTCTTGTGGGTCAAGCGGGCCAAGCAGGAGCACGACGGCTTCGCGGAGGCGCTGCGCGATCTCGGGGTGCAGGTGCATCTGTTCGACACCTTGCTCCGGGAGACGGTCGCGTTGCCGCAAGCGCGCAAGCACATCCTCGACGAGTCCTTCGACGAGCGCGTCTACGGTCCGATGGCTACGGACACGCTCTACAACCTCTTCTCCGGTTTCGACGACGAGACCCTGGTCCGGTATCTCATCGGAGGGATGACCAAACGGGAGCTACTCGAGTACGTGGAGGCACCGTCATCGGTGGTCATCTCGGCTCTCGGGCTCGACGACCTGTTCTTGCCACCGCTGCCCAACCACTTGTTCACCCGCGACACTTCGGCGTGGATCTACGACGGCGTGTCGATCAACTCGATGCGGATGAAGGCTCGGGTCCGCGAGACCATCCACTACGAGGCGATCTACCGCTGGCACCCGCAGTTCGCCGATGCCGAGTTCCACGTCTGGTCCGAAGGGATGGCCAACGGTCGGGCGACCGCCGAGGGCGGCGACATGCTGGTCCTCGGCCGTGGCGCCGTGCTGGTCGGGATGAGTGAACGGACCACCTCCCAAGGCGTGGAGCGGCTCGCGCAGAAGCTCTTCGCCGGCGGGAAGGCTACGAAGATCGTGGCGCTCTCGCTGCCGGTCAAGCGCGCGTTCATGCACCTCGACACGGTGATGACGATGGTCAACGAGGACACCTTCACCAAGTACGCCGGACTGGGCGACCTCCCGTCGTACACCATCGAGCCAGGCGACGCGGAGAAGGAGCTCAAGGTCACCGCGAACGCGCCCGAGGACATGCACGACACGATTGCCCGAGCGCTCGGCCTGGACGAGATCAACGTGCTCGCCGCGACTCAGGACGTCAAGAGCGCCGAGCGCGAGCAGTGGGACGACGGCTGCAACGTGCTCGCGGTGCGGCCGGGCGTCGTGGTGGCCTACGAACGCAACGTCACCACCAACACCTATCTGCGCAGGAACGGGATCGAAGTGGTCACCATCCAGGGCAGCGAGCTGGGAAGGGGACGCGGCGGACCGCGTTGCATGTCTTGCCCCATCGAGAGGGACGGGATCTGAGAAGACCGCGGTCGAGCCTGCTGCCGCAGTGGTTTCGCGGACCTCGTCACCCTGCTGGGTAGGCTTCTTCGCGTGTCGTCCGCCCGAGCCAGCGCCGTCTCGGCCGCCCGGTCCGCCGGGCTCGGCGGGTTGCTGCCGTCGCTGGTGGCTGTCGTCGCGGCGGGCGTGGCTATGGGACTCAGCTGGCAGCCCTACGGAGTGTGGCCACTCCTGATCATCGGTCTGCCGACCTTCACGCTGACCGTGTTCGGTGCCCGGCTGCATCGCGCTTTCGGTCTGGGGTACGTGTTCGGACTGGCGATGCTGACCGTCACGGTCTCCTGGGTGCACGTGCTCGGTTGGTGGGTCGCCGCCTTGCTGATCGTGTTCATGGCGCTCTTCTTCGGGATCTTGGGCGTGGCGCTGAGCCTGGTCTCACGACTGAAGCTGTGGCCGCTCGCGGCTGCTTGCTGCTGGGTGATGGTCGAGTTCATCTACTCGCGAGCGCCGTTGGGCGGGTTCGGCTGGACCCGGATCGCCTACGCCGCCGTCGACACGCCGCTGGCCGGCTATCTGCCGATGATCGGGGTCGTGGGGCTGTCGTTCCTGGTCGCACTGGTCGGTCAGCTGATCGCCTGGGCGATCGTCCCGGCGTCTTCGAGCACGCCCCTGTCCCGACGCACTCGGATGCCGCTGAGTGCCGGACTGATCCTGATCCTGCTGCTCGGCGGGATGGGCCTTCGCGCGTACGAGCCCGAACCGAAGGTCCCACCGGCTGGCACGGTCAACGTCGGTGTCGTGCAGGGCGACGTCCCGGGCCGTGGGATCGAGGCCCTGGGCCGGGCCCGATCGGTGACGAACAACCATCTGAGCGAAACCGTCGACCTGATGACGAAAGCACGCCTCGGGCAGGTGCCGATGCCGGACTTCATCCTCTGGCCGGAGAACTCGACCGACATCGACCCTCAGCTCGACCCGATCACTCGGAGCGTCGTCTGGTCCGCAGCCAAGATCGCAGGTCGGCCGATCCTGGTGGGGGCGGTGACCGCAGGACCGGGCGAGGACGAGCGCCAGACGACGGCGATGTGGTGGGATCCGTCGTACGGGGTGCTGGCGACGTACCACAAGCGCGATCTCGTGCCGTTCGGCGAGTGGATCCCGTTCCGGGCTCAGTTGCTGCCGCTGGTCCCGATTCTGGCCGAGGTCGGCGCCCAGTCGGTACCGGGAACGACGCCGGGTGTGCTGAGCGTCCCGCTGGACGGCCGCGAGCTTCGGGTCGGTGACGTGATCTGCTTCGAACTGGCCTACGACAAGACCGTCTATCAGGCGGTGCAGGGTAGTCAGGTTCTGATGGTGCAGAGCAACAACGCGACGTACGGCGGCACGGGACAAATCGAGCAGCAGTTCGCGATCACCCGAGCGCGGGCCATGGAAGCGAGGCGGGAGATCGCGGTCGCCACCACGAACAGCGTGTCGGGCTACATCGACCGGGACGGCAAGGTCCTTCACCGCACGGCGGAGTTCACCAGCGACTCCTTCGTGGAGACCATGCCGCTTCGGTCCGCGATCACGCCCGCGCTGCTGGTCGCGCCGTGGTTGGATCGCGGGCTGTCCCTGGTAGGGCTCCTGTGCTGTCTCGTCGCACTGGTCCGGGCCCCGGTGAGGACGAGCCGCGACATCTCGTCTGGAACACTGGAACCATCCGACGTGCGGACCGCTGCCGTGCCGGCCGACCAGGCGTCGGTTCCCCGCGTGACCGACAGAGAAGGGCCATTTCCGTGAGCGACGTCCCGACCAGCCCTGCGGGCGAACGCGGCCTCGGCGAGATCCTGGTCATCATCCCGACGTACAACGAGGCGGAGAACATCGAGAGCATCACCGGACGTCTCCGCTCGGCGGTGCCGACGGCTCGGGTCCTCATCGCTGACGACAACTCTCCCGACGGCACCGGAAAGCTCGCCGATGCCCTGGCGGCAAGCGACGACCACGTCCACGTGATGCACCGGCTGGGCAAGGAGGGTCTGGGAGCCGCCTACATCGCTGGATTCGAGTGGGGCCTGGCGCACGGATACGACGTGCTCGTCGAAATGGATGCGGACGGCTCGCACCAGCCGGAGCAGCTGCCCAAGCTGCTCGAGGCGCTGAAGGGAGCCGACCTCGTGCTCGGCTCGCGCTGGGTGCAGGGCGGGCGGGTGGTGAACTGGCCGCGGTCGCGAGAAGTGCTGTCGCGCGGCGGCAACTTGTGGACCCGGATCGCGCTCGGGATCCCGCTGAGAGACGCCACCGGCGGCTACCGGGCGTTCCGTCGAGAGACCCTGCTCGGACTGGGATTGGACGATGTCGCCTCCGCCGGGTACTGCTTCCAGGTCGATCTGGCGTGGCGGGCGCTGAAGGCAGGTTTCGACGTCGTCGAGGTGCCGATCACCTTCGTCGAACGTCGATACGGTGACTCCAAGATGAGCCGACGCATCGTCATCGAGGCACTGGTTCGAACCACGGTGTGGGGGATCGCGCACCGCGTCGATCAACTCAAGTCCCTGGGCCGGCGCCGCCTTGTGGAGCGTGAACCCGGGGCGGTGAACGGCAGATCGTGAGCCCTTCAGTCGTTCCGGCCCGGCGCCGTAACTGGCTGGCGCCGATCTTCGTGATGTTGCTGATCGCCGTCCCGGTGGCCGAGGTCTGGTTGTTGATCCAGGTGGGCGGGGCCATCGGGGCGCTGCCCACGATCGGAATCTTGATCGCCGAGGCGATCCTGGGCGGCTGGTTGATGCAACGCGAGGGCCGGCGTGCCTGGTCGGCGCTGAACGCGGCCTTCACCAGCGGCAAAATGCCCACCGGAGAGCTGGCTGACGCCGCCCTGGTCCTGGTGGGTGGAGTGCTGCTGATGCTGCCCGGCTTCATCACCGACGTGTTCGGGTTCGTGTTCCTGTTACCGTTCACCCGTCCCTACGCCCGACGCGTGCTCGGCTTCATCGTCGCACGCAGGGTGGCCAGGATGGGCGCGGATGTCGACGTCGTCCGGGCCCGGACCGACCTCGGCGACATCGTTCCCGGTGAAGTCGTGGAGCCGGAGCCGACCGGTTCCCCGGGTGAGTTCTCAGACCCTGTCATCATCCAGGGCGAGATCGAGTCCGACCCGCCGAAGGCGGGAAACTGATCAGCAACTCGGGTCGACCGTGCGCGAGGCGATTGCGGAGAAGAGAACGCGGGACCGCTCTCGGATCACCGACCAGTGCAATCCGAGAGCCGCCCCGCGAGTCCTGAGGCCGCTCAAGCCGTCTTCGGCTCAGGCCGTCTTCTTCGAGGTCGAGTGATAGTTCGGGCCGAGTGCTCCCGAACGCAGCAGGCCCAGCCGCTCGGCCAGCAGATCCTCGAGTTCGGCGATGGAGCGCCGCTCCCGCAGCATGTCCCAGTGGGTCCGCGGCGGCTTCTCGTCCTTGGCCGCCGGTCGTTCGTGATTGGCCCGGAGTGACTCTGCGCCGCAGCGCGGACACTCCCAGACCGACGGGATCTCGGCCTCGGCTGAGAACGTCAAGGTGAAGTTGTGAGCGCGTGGGCAGTCGTACGTGATGTCTTGGCGCGCGGCGAACTCGACGCCGGCCTCGTCCTCGAAGCTCTTGGCGCCCAGCCCAGTGCCCCTCAGTGAACGATCCGCCACGATAGCCTCCAGATGATGTCGACGGTGCAACTACTTCCTCAGTTCAACTCCGCGAACGTCTCGATTGTTCCGCATCGAGCGCGTCGCCCGAACTCAGGGCAGGCTCAGTCAGGAAGTCTGGGCTGATGTCGAGGAGGTGGTGTGACGAACCACAACACGACGGCACCTGCAACCAAGACGACCGCGATGCCGACAATGCCGACGCGGTCGGAGAAGAGTCCTGAGAACAGGGCGAACAGCGCGGGGGCCAGGAAAGAGGCTGCCCGGCCCGTGGTGGCGTACAGGCCGAACATCTGCCCCTCCGAGCCGACCGGGGCCAGCCGCGCCAGGAACGACCGCGAACTGGACTGAGCCGGACCGACCCACAAGGTCAGGATGAGTCCGAAGATCCAGAACATCGTCACGCCACGGGCGAACAGCAAGATGGTGGCGGTGATGATCAGCCCGGTGAGCGAGATGAGGATGACCCGCTTCGGTCCGATCCGGTCCTCGATCCGGCCCATCACGAGAGCGCCGAGCGCGGCGACGACATTGGCGGCCACACCGAAGATCAGCACTGTGTCCTGCGCCATGCCGTACACCGTGACGGCCATGATCGCACCGTAGGTGAACACCGCGGCGAGGCCGTCGCGGTACAGGGCCGACGCGACGAGGAAGCCGAGGGAGTTCGGCTCGTGGTGGTCCAGGGACTTGATGTCGGAAAGGAGCAGCCGGTAGGAGGCGAGGAAGCCGACCCGCCGCTGGACGGGACCGGGCGGCTTCTCCGGCACCGCGATCAGCACCGGAATGGCGAAAATGGCAAACCAGGCGGCGGAGAACACGGCCACCGTACGGAAGGCGAGACCGTCGGCCCGGGTCACCCCGAACCAGCCGACGTCCGGTGCGATGAAGCCCACGTAGCAGATGAGCAGAAGGAAGATCCCGCCCAGGTAGCCCATCGACCAGCCGAAACCCGATACCCGCCCGATCGTGGCCGGGGTGGACACCTGCGGGAGCATCGCGTTGTAGGAGACGCCGGCCAGTTCGGAGAAGATCGAACCGAAACCCATCAGGATCAAGGCTGCCCACAGGTAAGCGGGCTCGTTCTTGATGGTGAACAGCGCGACCATGGTGGCGACCACCAGCCCGGTCCACAGCGCGAGGCTACGTCGCCGGTGGCCGCCGGCGTCGGCCCGTTGTCCCATCACCGGCGCGACCAGCGCGATGGCGAGTCCGGCGACGGCGCCGGAGATCCCGAACCAGGTCTGCCCGGTGAGCCCGCCGGGTTTGGCCGTGCCGACCACGCCGGCGACGACGTAGGGGCCGAAGACGAAGGTGGTGATGACGGCGTTCTGCGCGGCCGAGCCCCAGTCCCACAGTCCCCAGGCCAGAACCTGCCGGCGTTTGATCCGCTCCGGACCCGGCTCGGGCGCCGGAACCGCCGCCGAGTCGGACTCGATCGTCACGATGGTCCGGCCCACAAGCCACGTTGCTGGAGCACGCGCTTCAACGTATCGATCCGGTCGGTGAAAAGCCCGTCGACACCCAGATCGAGCAGTCGATCGATCGTGTCCTCGTCGTCGACGGTCCAGACGTGGACCTGTTTGCCGGCCCGATGGGCGGCACGGATCACCGACGCCCGCAGCACGCGGACGCGCACTCCGAGGATGCGCTGGTACTCCGGCATCTGCAGTGCGTCGCCCGCGACGGGCACGAACCGGGTCAGCCAGGGCACGAAGCTGAAGAGCGCGACACCGACCGCGCTGACCGAGGATGCGACTCGTGGCCCGAGCAGACGACGAAGTCGGCGAAGTCGTCGGACGCCGAACGAACTGACGCAGACCCGGTCGTACGCGTCGTGGCGTTCGATCTCCGCGACCAGCGCCCCGACCGAACGATCGGACTTGGCGTCGATGTTGAACCGGGCCCGCGGGAACGTGTCGAACAACTCGGCCAGGGTCGGGATGGTGTCCACCCCACCGATCCTGACCTCGGCCACCTCCGCGGCGCTGAGGTCGGCGATGCGGCCGGTGTGTTCACTGACCCGGTCCAGCACGGCGTCGTGGAAGGCCAGCAGGACGCCGTCCTTCGTCACGTGGACATCGGTCTCCAGATACCGGTAGCCGAGGCCGACGGCTTCAGCGAAGGCGTGGACGGTGTTCTCTCGGTACAGATTCGGCGGATACAGCGCTCCGCCTCGGTGGGCGAAAGCGACGAAGGATCCCTCGAAGAACGGGTGGTCCTGAGCTCGGGGCACCGCTGTCCTGGCGTCGTCGGTGCCGAGCTCAGCCGACGCCCGGGAGGCGGTCGGCGAGGTCGTGGAAGAACTGCGGCATCCACGCAGGGAAGCCGATGAGGAGTAGGTACAGGTAGCCGAGGAGCGCGCAACAGAGGAAGAAGCAGATCCAGAAACCCACCTTGCGCCTTGCGGTCCAGCCTCGATAGCGGTGCAACTGTGACTTGAACCACTGCATGAGCTTGTGGGCCCACTCGAACTCGCTGGCCCAGATCGCCAGACCGAGCAGGACCAGTGGGATGCCGCCCGGACCCGGCAACGGACCGGTGACGAAGCCGAGCGCGATGAAGAACAGTCCCGCGAATCCCACCGCCCAGCGGTAGAAGAACACCTTCCGCGGGTCCTGGCGGATCTTGCGCCGCCACCTCCAGCGGTCCTCCGCGGGTTCGACGAGGATGTGATGCGGGTGGTGAGGATGCTCCGAGCCGCCGGCGGCCTGATCACGCGGGCGGTGCCGGCGGCGGGCCTCCTGTCCGGCCACGAGTTCGAGGCTCGGTCGGGTCGCCTGCTTCGACTTCTGCAGGGCTAGCGCGTCGTCGTCCTCGGCGCCGGCAGACATGTCAACACTCTATGGTCGCGCGCCAAGGCCCGTCCCTGCACCCTCGGAAATTCTCTTCGATTCTCATGCTCGGGCACACTGAGCGGCGTGACGGCCATCTTGTCGATTCAGTCCGCGGTCGCGTACGGCCACGCCGGCAACAGCGCGGCGACGTTTCCGCTGATGCGAATGGGGGTGGAGGTCTGGCCGGTGCTGACGGTCAACTTCTCCAACCACACCGGCTACGGGTCCTGGCGCGGTCCGCTGATCGCGGCCGCCGACGTCGCGGCGGTTGTGCAGGGGATCGACGATCGGGGTGTGCTCAGTCGCTGCGACGCCGTGCTGTCGGGCTACCAGGGCAGCGCCGAGATCGGCCAGGTGGTGCTGGACGCCGTTGCCCTGGTGCGCCAGCGGCGGCCCGGTGCACTGTACTGCTGCGACCCGGTGATGGGGGACGTCGGCCGTGGGTTCTTCGTCGCCGAGGAGATCCCGGCGATGATGCGCGACCTGGTCGTCCCTGCCGCCGACATCGTCACCCCCAACCAGTTCGAGTTGGAGTTCCTGACCGATACGACGGTGACCACGGTGGACGAGGTCCTGCTGGCGGCGGGGGCCCTGCGGGCGCGCGGACCCCGTACGGTCCTGGTGACCAGCGTCGTGCCGGCCGCGGATCCGGGCCACGTCTCCATGATCGCGGTGTCAGGGGGCGGGTCCTGGTCGGTCACCACTCCCGCCATTCCGCAGACCTTCACCGGCGCCGGCGACGTGACCGCCGCGACGTTCCTGGCCAACGTCCTGCGCGGCGCAGACATCGCCGAGGCGCTCGCCGAGACAGCAGCGGTGATGTACGGGCTCCTGTCGGCAACCCACGCCTCTGGTTGCTCCGAGCTGGCCCTGGTCGAGGCGCAGGATGAGCTGGTGGCCCCGACCCGCCGCTTCGAGGTGCACCGCCTGGACTGAATCGGTCGTCTCGTTCTCACCATCCATATCCCCCGGAAACTGTTCAGCTCTTGCAGCGACACGCCGGTGGGAACTGCGACAACTGCACAGTCTCGGGAAGTGAGGATGTGGGCAGACTCAATCCCGGAAGACCTCGATGTTGGCGCCGAGGGCGTTGAGCCGGTTGGCGAGGTCTTCGTAGCCGCGGTTGATGACGTAGACATCGCGCAACTCCGAAGTGCCCCTGGCGGCGAGCATGCCGAGCAGGATGCAGACCGCCGGACGCAGGGCCGGTGGGCAGATCACCTGGTGGCCGCGCCACCGCGTCGGACCCTCCACGATCACCCGGTGCGGGTCCAGCAGTTGCACCCGGGCGCCGAGCCGGTTGAGCTCGGTGAGATAGATCGCCCGGTTCTCGTACACCCAGTCGTGGATGATCGTCTTGCCCTCGGCCGTCGCGGCGATCACCGCGAAGAACGGCAGGTTGTCGATGTTCAGGCCGGGGAACGGCATCGGGTGGATCTTGTCGATCGGCGACTTCAGCATGGACGGTCTGACGGTCAGGTCGACCAACCGGGCGTGCCCGTTGGCGG
The DNA here is from genome assembly GCA_038257965.1 of Propionibacteriales bacterium. Lineage (GTDB taxonomy): Bacteria > Actinomycetota > Actinomycetes > Propionibacteriales > Propionibacteriaceae > Microlunatus. Next base: position 6,163 of record JBBSQJ010000022.1, on the reverse strand, counting down.
CGACGTACTCCTCGCTGAGATCGAAGTCGAGACCCATCTCCTGAAGGATCGCCAGCTCGATCTCGAGGAACTCGATCGGCGCGCGCTCGATCGTCAGCTCCGACTGGGTGACGATGGCGGCAGTGAGCAGGCTCATCGCCTCGATCGGATCCTCCGACGGGGCGAACTCCACGTTGGTGTTGATCCGCTCGACTCCGCGGACCTTGAGTGTCGTGGTCCCGATGCCGTCGATCTCCACCCCGAGATGGGAGAGGAAGACGCAGAGGTCTTGGACCATGTAGTTCGGGCTGGCGTTGCGGATCACGGTGAGGCTGGGGGAGAGGGACGCGGCCAGCAACGCGTTCTCGGTGACGGTGTCGCCGCGCTCGGTGAGGGTGATCCGGCGGGTCGGCTCGACCGACTCGTCGACTGAGCAATCGTAGTAGCCGTCGGTGGCGACCACGTCTAGCCCGAAGCGCCGCAGCACCTGCAGGTGAGGCTCGATGGTCCGGGCGCCGAGATCGCAGCCGCCCGCGTACGGCAGCCGGAAAGCGGGATAGGAGTGCAGCAGCGGGCCGAGGAACATGATGACGCTGCGGGTCCGCCGAGCCGCTTCGACGTCCATGGCGTCGAGATCGAGCACTGCGGGGCGGATCAGTTCGATGTCGTTGCCGTCCGGCGACCACGAAGCACGGACGCCGATGCTGGTCAGCACCTCGAGGATGCGGTTGACCTCTTCGATCTTCGCGATGCCGCGGATCACGGTACGACCGCGGTTCAGCAGGCTGGCGCAGAGCAGCGCCACCGCCGCGTTCTTGGAGCTGCGGACCGCGATCGTGCCGTTGAGCTTGGCCCCGCCGCTAACCCGGAGGTGCACGGGGCCGGTCGGTCCGAACGAGATGATCGGCGCGTCCAAGGCGGCCGCGATCCGGTTTACCATGTCGAGACTGACATTCTGGTTTCCCGCCTCGATCCGGTGCACTGCGCTCTGGCTGGTGCCGAGCACGGTGGCGAGCTGGGTCTGAGTGAGTCCGCGATGCTTGCGGGCGTCACGGATCAGTCCACCGATTCGGCCAAGAGAGGTTTCAGTCACCAGACGACGCTAACTCATATGTGAGTTTTCTCCGGCATTGATCGCGTGTCGAACGAGTCACATCGATGGGATCAGGCCAGTTCACCCACCGGTTTACCCAATCAGACGACCAGAGACTCAGCGCCCGGTATCCGACCCGCGGAGCCGGAGCAGCCGGGCGACCTCGTTCCAGAGCTCGCCGAAGGCCTTGGTGGCGGGACTGCGAGGTGCGAAGGCGACCAGTGGCATCCGACGTACCGACATCTGCTCGACCGCGCTGGCCGAGGGAATGGCGACCGACGTCATGTCCTTCCGCTCGACCGGTAGCTCGGCCAGGATCTGGGTGTGCAGCTTGCGACGCCGGTCGAGCATCGAGAAGTAGCCGCGCAAGACCGGCTTGCGACCCTTCAGGTCTTTCACGAAGTCCGCGAGCTGATCGAAGGTCCGCACCGACAGCACGGTCGGGATCAGTGGCACGAGCACGAGGTCGGCGGCCTGCAGCACGTTCTCCGACACCAGGGAGAGGCTGGGCGGGGTGTCGAGCACGACGAGGTCGTACTGCTGCTTCAGCGGGCTGAGCAGTCGACGCAACGTCTTGTCGGGCTTCGGCCGTTCGTTGAGGTCGATGTCCATCATCCGGTAGGTGAAATCCGCCGGCAGCAGGTCGAGCCGCTCGAAGTCTGTCGCCTTGACCGCATCCATCATCGGACGCTTGCCCCGGACGAGATTGGTGCCGCCGCCCTTCACCCGTGGCTTGACCCGGAAGAGATAGGTCGCCGCGCCCTGCGGGTCGAGGTCCCACAGCAATGTTCGGTGACCGTTCGCTGCGGCCAGATAGGCGAGGTTCACCGCCGCCGTGGTCTTGCCGACGCCCCTTTCAGGTTGTAGCTGGCCAGGACCTTCACGGGTTGCCCGCCGGGACGAGCAGGGCGACGTGGTTGGCGGCCCGGGTGCCCAGGTAGCTCTCGTGATGAGCGTCGAGCTCGGCTCGCGCCCGCTGCTGCCGGGCGTCGAACTCCGCCGACAGCTGCCCCATCGCCAACAGCGTGTCCACCGGGATGGCGCCACCGCGCACCATCTCGGCGGCGAACTCCCGCAGGCCGCCAGCCTGCACCTCGCCGTCCTGGAAATCGCCGAGCACCTGCTGCAGCTCCTTGAAGTCCGCGATCACCCGCTTGTACGACCCGGGATCGCACAACGGACGGAAGACCTCCATGAGGTACCGGAGCTCCTTGCACTTCTTTCGCAGCGCATGGACCCGGGCCGACGGTGAATGCGACTTGATTGCCCGCGCCCGACTCGCGACTTGGTGAAAGGTGTGCTCGATCCGGTTCCTGGCCAGATCGGCGGCGTCGACGGGGGAGTTGGTGGGTGCCGCGATCACCCCGGCGAGCTGGCTTCGCCAGCACGTGCTGAGATCGCCGAAGCGGGAGGTGTTCAGCGCATCGGCGAGGTCGACGTGGGCCTGCTTTCGCCGGGCTCGTACGTACTCTTCGAACGGGTCGAGGTCGGCCGGTCGGCTGACCGCCGCCCGCATGCCGTCCATCCCGAGCAGGTAGACGTCGAGATCACGAGTGGGCGTGGTGATGTCGCCCAGCCGGCGGAACTCCTCGACCGCCCACGAGACATCGATCGGCAACACGTCGCCGAGCAGCTTGAGCACCGATCGGGTGCGCCGGACCGCCACCCGGAAATCGTGCAGGTACTCGGTATCGATGTCGGCGATCACGCCGTCGACGCGCGCCTCCATCTCGGCGAGGTAGCCCAGCAGGGCATCGGCGACGGCGAGGTCGGCGGGCTGGTCGACGCCCATGCCGAAGCGCCGGGTCGATGGTCGTGCGGCGTCGGTCGCGGCCACCACGGCATCGACCCACGGCTCGCCCGCGGCCACCGCGAGCCCGGCTTCGGCGAGTCGGCGACCGATGTCCTCGGCCTCGACCCCGTAACCGCGCAGCGCTCGGACCTCGACCATCACCCCGAGTGGGGCGGTCAACGGGTCGACGAGATCACCTTCGGTCCAGGCGACCCGGGCCACCGTCTTGCCGTCGCCGTTGAGGGCGGCGAACGTGGTCGAGCGGGCTTCGATGACGGCGAAGGGGATCAGGGCCCGGATCGAGGCGGCTCCGGTGACCAGGTCGGCGACCGGTCCGCGGGGTAGCTCGTCGGCGAGAGCGGGCCAACTGGTCGACCCGAGGTCCTGGACGAGGGGCGGCTCGACGCCGCGGCGAGCGGAAAGACGGCCGCCGGTCTGGGTAAGGGAGAGACCAGCGTCGCGCAGCCGGCGATCGACGGTGTCCAGGTGCGTCCGTCGCTGGGTCGAGCGCTCGACCGGACGGAGCGCGTACGCCGCGCCGAGCGCCTCTCGCAAGGCCGGTCCCGGATCGCTCACCACCGGTGCCGTCACCACCGGTGCCGTCACCAGCCGGGCCGGGTGAGACACCAACGGACTCGGATGGCTGTCGGAACCTTTCGCCATGAGCCGGAAGCTACCAGTCGGAGCCGAATCGGCCGGTCGACGCCGGGCGGTGTCGCCGGGTGATTCCGAGCGGAATATCTCGGTGCCGATCTTGTTGTGGCGTGTGTCGCCGGGCGGTCGAGGCTCCGCCGCTTGTGCTGGTTGCGCCTGCCGCGATCGTCCGTCGCCTTTCTCCCCATGGGTTGGTCGATGCGGACCGGTGGCGAACCGCTACGCTCAGGCAGTCGGCGACCCCGGAGTCGTGCTCGAGGCCCAAGCCACGATCGTCTCGAGCAGGGATCAGACCTGATCGAGGAGAAGTTCCAGGACAGGGAGGCAGAAGTTAGCCATGAGTGACCACTATGACGTCGTCGTGCTCGGTGCAGGTCCCGGTGGCTACGTGGCCGCCATTCGTGCGGCCCAGCTCGGCCTGTCCACCGCCATCATCGAGAAGAAGTACTGGGGCGGGGTGTGCCTGAACGTCGGCTGCATTCCCACCAAGGCGCTGCTCCGCAATGCCGAGCTAGCCCACATCTTCAATGCCGAGGCGACCACGTTCGGCATCTCCGGTGACGTCACCTTCGACTTCGGCGCGGCCTACAAGCGCAGTCGCACCGTTTCGGAGCGGATGACCAAGGGTGTCCACTTCTTGATGAAGAAGAACAAGATCACCGAGATCGACGGTTGGGGCACGTTCACCGACGCCAAGACCATCGAGGTGAGTGGGGGCAAGCACAGCGGCACGGTCACGTTCGACAACTGCATCATCGCGGCCGGTGCGACCACGCGCCTGCTGCCGGGCACCTCGCTCAGCGAGCGGGTGGTCACCTACGAAGAGCAGATCATGACCGACGGGCTTCCGGAGTCGATCATCATCGCCGGCGCCGGGGCGATCGGCGTCGAGTTCGCGTACGTGATGACCAACTACGGTGTCGAGGTCACCATCGTGGAGTTCCTCGATCGGATGGTCCCGCTGGAAGATGTCGAGGTGTCCGCCGAGCTGGCCAAGGCCTACCGCAAGCTCGGGGTCACCGTGCTGACCGGGACGAAGGTCGAGACGATCGACGACTCCGGGGACAAGGTCAAGGTCACCGTCTCACCGTCCAAGGGCGGGGAGTCGAAGGTGCTCGAGGCCGACAAGGTCCTGCAGGCGATCGGCTTCGCGGCGCGTACCGAAGGCTACGGCCTGGAGAACACCGGAGTGAAGCTGACCGAGCGTGGCGCGCTCGACATCGATGACTACATGAGGACGAACATCTCCGGTATCTACGCGATCGGTGACTGTACCGCGAAGCTCATGCTGGCCCACCTGGCCGAAGCGCAGGGCATTGTCGCCGCCGAGACCATCGCCGGTGCCGAGACCATGCCGATCGACTACGACATGGTGCCGCGGGCGACCTACTGCCAGCCGCAGGTCGCCTCCTTCGGCTACTCCGAGGCCCAGGCCAAGGACAAAGGGTACGAGGTCAAGACGGCCAAGTTCCCGTTCACCGCAAACGGCAAGGCTCATGGCCTCGGAGATGCGACCGGATTCGTGAAGCTGATCGCCGACGCCACCACCGACGAGCTGCTGGGGGCCAGCCTGGTCGGGCCCGACGTGACCGAACTGCTGCCCGAGCTCACCCTGGCCCAACTGTGGGACCTGCGCGCCGAGGAGATCGCCCGCAACATCCACGCCCACCCGACCCTGTCGGAGGCGCTGAAGGAGGCGGCCCACGGCATCGCGGGCCACATGATCAATTTGTAGGCTGCGGCTGCCAGTTCGCGCTCGCTGTGCGGCGGCAGGGAAGGCTTCGCTGGCTGGCCGGGAGGGCGCCGGAGTGGTTGTCTGAGCGGCATGGTCGACGCTGCGAAGCACGATGAGCCGCACCGCCCCGGACTGGCACAACGGCTCAACTGGTTGCGGGCCGGGGTGCTGGGCGCGAACGACGGGATCGTGTCGGTCGCCGCGATCGTGGTCGGCGTGGCGGGAGTGAGCACCGACACCGCACCGCTCCTGACTGCGGGGGCTGCGGGGCTGGTCGGTGGGGCGATCTCGATGGCCCTGGGAGAGTACGTCTCGGTCGGTAGCCAGCGCGACAGTGAGCGCGACCTGGTCGCCAAGGAGCGCCGGGAGCTCCGCGAGGAGCCGGCCGCCGAGCTGGAAGAGCTGGCCAGCATCTACGAGGCCAGGGGTCTGCGACCCGAGACCGCGAAGCAGGTTGCGCTCGAGCTCACCGAGCAGGACGCGCTGGCCGCCCACCTGTCCGCCGAGCTCAACATCGTCCCGAACGACGTCGTCAGTCCGTGGCAGGCGGCGGGGGCGTCGGCCGTGGCGTTCACCGTCGGGGCGATCCTCCCGATGGTGGCGATCCTCCTGCCGCCTCCGGTCTGGCGGGTCCCGGTCACCTTCGTCGCTGTTCTGGTCGCGCTCGCTGTCACCGGTGCCATCGGGGCGACGATCGGCGGCGGATCGCGGGTTCGGGCGAGCGCACGGGTGGTGCTCGGCGGTGCAATCGCCCTGACGGTGACCTACCTGATCGGGACGCTGCTCGGGACGACTGGGATCGCCTGACCCCTTGGGCTGGCGCCGCGATCAGGCCGTCTCGCGCAGCACCAGCGTGGTCGGCAGGATGCGGGTGCGGGACTCGGGTGTCCGGCCGGCCAGGAGATCGAGC
>JBBSQJ010000021.1:0-27327 GCA_038257965.1 Propionibacteriales bacterium | reverse complement strand
GTGACCCCCTTTTACCGGGGGGTTGCCGGACCGGGGCCCACCTCGGCAACAAAGCCCGCGAAGTGCGCCTGCCACTGGTGGGTGGCGGCGGCGGGCATTGTGTGCCATGCCCCCCCGCTTTTCTTGTGCCGAGGGCCACGAGTCGGGCTCGTCCGGGCTCGCAATCGGCTGCTCGCGTCGATGGCCTGCCGCTTCCACGGAAGCGTGGCAGGATCACCCCAACCGGCCCAGGGGAGGCCCCATTGTCTGAAGTCCTTCAACAACTGGTGAACGGGCTGTCGCTCGGTGCGCTCTACGCGCTCATCGCCGTCGGCTACACGGTGGTCTACGGCATCATCCAACTCATCAACTTCGCCCATGGTGAGATCTTCATGATCGGCGCCTTCGGCTCGTTGGCGGTCTGGTTGCTGGTGCCCAGCGGCAGCACGTCGATCTGGATGTTGCCCCTGATGCTGATCGGCGGCGTCATCGCCTCCCTCGGCACGGCGTTGCTGATGGAGCGGTTCGCCTACCGGCCGCTACGCCACGCACCCCGCCTGGCTCCGCTGATCACCGCGATCGGGGTGTCGATCTTCCTGCAGGAGTTCATCCGCCTGTTCTACGGTGACATTCCGGGCTTCCCCGACAGCAAGCGCGCGATCCCGTTCCCGCAGATCGACTATGTGACCGGTCCGGCCTACACGATCGGTGGTGTGACGATCCAGCGAGCGGCGCTGTTCACCTTCGGCGCGCTGCTGCTGTGCTCGGTCGTGCTCTACTTCTTCATCAACCGGACCCGGTTGGGCCGGGCGATGCTGGCCACGTCCCAGGATCCAGACACTGCCCGGTTGATGGGCATCAACGTCGACCGGATCATCATGGTGGCGTTCGCGGTCGGTGCGGCCCTCGCCGCTGTCGCCGGACTGTGCTACGGACTCCGCTACACCAACATCGACTTCAAGATGGGCTTCCTCGCTGGCCTGAAGGCCTTCACCGCCGCGGTTCTCGGTGGCATCGGCAACGTCGCCGGAGCCGTCGTCGGCGGCCTGGTGCTCGGCGTCGTCGAAGCCATGGCGACCTTCATTCCCGGACAGTTCGGCGGCTCGGCGTGGAAGGACGTCTGGGCGTTCGTGCTCTTGATCTTGGTGCTGGTGTTCAGGCCTCAGGGTCTGCTCGGCGCGCGGGTGGTGGACCGCGCATGAGGGTGCCGCGACCGATCACTCCACAGCTCCAGGCGCGCTTCGGCGGTCTCGGGAGCATCGTCGCCCTGGTCGGGTCGGTGATCACCGTTGCCGCGCCGTTCCTCCCCTGGGCCTACGGTGGCGACGCCCTGGACAACATGACCTTCCTGGGCTACCCGTCGCCGTTGCAGTTCATCGCCTGTGCATTCGGCGTGATCATCGCCGGCCTGTTGCTCGCCGCCCGGTTGGTGAAGCCGGACCGGATCCCCTGGCGGATCGGCTGGGTGCGTGGCGCCAAGGCCGGCTCGGTCGGCCTGCTCGTCTACGTCGCGTTGATCCTGGTGAGCATCGCCGCCGAGCTAGGTGGCTTGATCAACGTGGTCTACGGCGGCTGGATCGCGCTGATCGGTGCGCTGCTGGCCTTCGTCGGCACGCAGTTCATGGCGTCCGAACGGCGGCCGACCCTCGACAGAGCGGTCGCCAAACCCTGGATCGAGATCCTCGCGGTCGCGGTGCTGATGGCACTGGTGTTGTTCGGTGCGGCTTTCGCGCTGAACCACGACGACGGCGGCTCGTTCATTTCGTTCCTGGCCGCAGCCGGTGGCTTCATCGCGATCCTGTTCGGCACCGGCGTGATCGGGTGGCTCTCCGGTGTGTCCGAACGCCACCGCAAGGTGTTCATCCTTGCGGCGTTCGTGGTGGCGTTCTTGTTCCCCTTCACTCAGAACGGCTCGGACGCCAACATGTCCATCGCCACCCAGGTGCTGATCTTCGCGGCCACGGCGATGGGACTCAACATCGTCGTCGGCCTGGCCGGCCTGCTCGACCTCGGCTACATCGCCTTCCTCGGCTCGGGTGCGTTCGTGGCGGCGATCTTGTCCCGATCGGCCTTCTCCACTGTCGGCTTTCATCCGCCCTTCATCGTCGTGGTGCTGATCAGTGGCTGCGTCGCGGCGACCCTCGGCCTGATCATCGGATCGCCGACGCTGCGCGTGTCGGGTGACTACCTGGCCATCGTGACGCTGGCCTTCGGTGAGATCTTTCGCATCTCGATGATCAACCTCGACGGTTCGGCCGGACCGGACCTGACTCATGGTTCGAACGGCATCCCGGCCATCCCCGACCTGGAGATCCTCGGGTTCGACTTCGGTGTCCCGCACACCGTCTTGGGCATCACTCTCGGTCGGTTCTCCAACTACTTCTTCCTGCTGCTGTTCGTCCTCGCCCTGATCATCCTGGTTTTCGTCCGGCTGAACGACAGCCGGATCGGTCGGGGTTGGGTCGCCATCCGCGAGGACGAGAAGGCCGCCGAGGCGATGGGAGTGAACGTCTTCGGCCTGAAGGTGTTCGCCTTCGCCGGTGGCGCGTTCCTCGCGGGAGTCGCCGGCTCGGTCAAGGCGCATGTCGACGTGTCGGTCACCCCCGACCAATACATCTTCTTGGAGTCCGCGTTCTTGTTGGCGGCCATCGTGTTGGGTGGGATGGGTACCGTGCTGGGCGTGCTCGTCGGTGCCACCCTGCTCAAGCTGGCGCCGGAGAAGCTGCGGTTCGTCGCCGAGTACCGGTTGCTGATCTTCGGTCTGCTGTTGGTCATCATGATGCGGTTCCGGCCCGAGGGCCTGGTGGCCAACGAGCGTCGACAGCTGGAGTTCCACGACGACGACGAGGACCTGGTCGAACGTGTGCAGGAAGAGCTCGAGCAGACCGGTGGCATGAAGGAGGCCACACGATGACCACGATCGACGTCGCCGACTCCATTCTCGTCGCCGAGAACGTGACGATGCGGTTCGGTGGTCTGACCGCGGTGGACTCGGTGAACTTCCGGGTGTCGCGCGGGGAGATCATGGGCCTGATCGGACCCAACGGGGCCGGAAAGACGACGTTCTTCAATTGCCTGACGGGTCTCTACCTGCCGACAGCGGGTCAGGTCGTCTTCGACGGGGCCGTGCTCCCGCCGAAGCCTCGCAAGGTCGTCCAGGCTGGGATGGCCCGCACGTTCCAAAACATCCGTCTCTTCGGCAACATGACGGCGCTGGAGAACGTGATGGTCGGGCGGTACTGCCGCACCTCCTCCGGCCCGTTCACCTCGATCATCCGCGGGCCGAAGTTCCGCCGCGAAGAAGCGGCGGTGCGCGAGCGTGCCCAGGAACTGCTGGAGTTCGTCGGACTGGGCGAGTCGACAGAACTGCTGGCCCGGAACCTCCCGTACGGCGATCAGCGCCGGCTGGAGATCGCACGCGCACTGGCCACAGATCCCAAGCTGGTGTTGCTCGACGAGCCGACCGCGGGCATGAACCCCCAGGAGACACGCCAAGCCGAGGAACTGATCTTCAAGATCCGCGACCTCGGCCTGGCCGTCGTCGTCATCGAGCATGACATGAGGTTCATCTTCAACCTGTGCGACCGGGTGCTGTGCCTGGTGCAGGGCCGGACCCTCGTCGAGGGCACACCCGAGAAGGTGCAGTCCGATCCGCGGGTCATCGAGGCCTACATCGGCACCGGTCCCGCATCGGACGCCGACGGCGACCCCCATAACGCCGAGGAGGGTGAGCGCTGATGCTCGAGGTCAAGGACCTGAGAGTCGCCTACGGCCGCGTCCGTGCGGTGAAGGGCATCAGCTTCGTTGTCGAGCAGGGGCAGGTTGTGACCCTGGTCGGGACGAACGGCGCTGGTAAGACGACCACCCTCAAAACCATCTCTGGTCTGCTCCGACCCGAGTCCGGAGAGATCTGGTTCGAAGGGCAGCGGATCGACAAGACGCCGGCGCACGAGGTCGTCGTCCGCGGGCTGGCCCACTCCCCTGAAGGTCGCCGGATCTTCCCCCGGTTGTCGGTCGAGGAGAACCTCATGCTCGGCGCGTTCGCCCGTCGGGACCGGGCGGGCGTCGGCAAGGACCTTGACCGCGCATTCGAGTTGTTCCCGATCCTGAAGGAGCGCCGCAGCCAGCCGGCCGGCACCTTCTCCGGGGGGGAACAACAGATGCTCGCCATCGGCCGAGCGATGATGAGCAGGCCGAAGCTGCTCATGCTCGACGAGCCCTCGATGGGGCTGTCGCCGCTGATGATGCAACGAATCATGAGCACGATCGTCGATCTCAAATCCGAGGGCGTCACCATCTTGCTGGTCGAGCAGAACGCCCAGGCGGCGCTGTCACTCGCCGATCACGGCTACGTCCTCGAGGTCGGGAAGATCGTTCTCGAAGGCACCGGCCGGGCGCTGCTGACCGACGAGAACGTTCGGAAGGCCTACCTCGGCGAGGACTGACGATGTGCGGTGATTCGGCCGCACCCTCACCCCGCACCCCGCACCCCGCACCCCGCAGACCGTACGTCGGCTGATCGGCGACGGAGTGGCGCTCACCTTGCCCGGCCCATCCTCGCGTCGGCTCGGCGCGCGTGGATGGTACCGACGACAGGCGGAGGAAACGACCGCGGTGGTGCCGATGGCGCAGGTACAGCAGCAATCTCGTGCCCAAGCGCACTCCCAGGAACCACGGGCGCTTCGACAGGCTCAGCGCGCATTGCTCTCTTGCGGTGCGGATCGATCAAGGACTGCAAGCATGATCCCCGTGAGCACGGTGCGTCGCGCGCGGTTCGTGGGTCCGGATCTGGTCGTTTCGTGCCCTGAGTCATGACGTGGGCTCGGACGTCGGCGGCTGTGGGCATCATCCTGCGCTGCTGCGCAGCGGCCAACGTCGTGGGGCAGCGACTCAGCGGTTGTCGAACGCGGCAACGACGCGGTCCAGCTGCTGCCGAGCCATCTCCTCGGTGGTCGAGAAGTCCTTGCCGCTCGGATCGGCCCTGCTGGTGAGAAAGGCGTACTGCACACTGCTCAGCACTCGGCCGCTTCGAGCGATGACGTAGTGCCGGGCGTAGGCCAGTTCAGTGTGCTTCTTGTCGTAGTAGATCCGTTCGGCGTATCGCCAGGTCTCGTCGGCGCCGTCGATCGCCACGCTGCGCGAGGGCGTGAGCACGACGTACATCTTCGAGCGGTCGGTGTAGCTGCGGCAGCCCTGGAGGACATCTGGCAGGGCCACGCGAAACGCATCGACGTCGGCCTGGTCTGCGTACGTCCATACCGAGATGACGCTGATCGCTGCTCCAGCCTTCTTGCCCGCAGTGAAGGATCTCGTGGCGCTGGCCAACGGTGCGACGCTTGCGTCGGTGGTCGGCTGCCCCGGGCAGGCCTCACCCTTCGTGCCTGCGCTGTGCACCGTCTTGGCGGCGACCCAGGGCTTGCCGAGCACCTCGGCGGTGATCAGCGATCGCTTGGCCCGGGCCAGGTCGTCGGCCTTGTCGGGCGGGACGGTCCTTGTCGGGCGCGGCGCCGCCGACGTCGGCGGTGGTCCGGGTGGAGCGGTCGACGTATCCGGCGAGCAGGCGGCCACGCCCACTACCGTCAGGACGCCGGCGGCAACCCAGGCCGCGCCACGTCGAGACCATCGAGACAACATCGTCTGCAACGCCATCGATCCCCCCGAATACGAAAGCTGTGATCGGATTCTGACACGATCGTGTGTGGCGCGGGCGGATCTGCTGTTATCCGCCCTTCCTGAGGGATCCGCGGGCCATTTCGTCGCGTCGTCGCGCCGGCCAGCCCGGGCAAGATCCGGGGCCGTGGGGTACTGCTTGTCGACTCCTCGATGATGGTCCTGACCGCTGCGCCTTTCGACCGGCGCAGGACGCGTATCGGTGCCACCAACGATTGCGGGCACAATGGGCCGGCGCCACCATGATGCGGCGGCGTCCGGGCGAGATGCCCGTACCCGGTCCGCCAGACGACGCTTGCGAAGAAGCACGCCGTGAGTCAGTTCGTCCAGATCATCGGGTCCCTGCTCATCTTGGCGGGATTTGCGCTCGCGCAGCGGGGGTCCTGGATCAGAAGTCTCTGCTGTATCTGATCTTCAATCTCCTCGGTTCGGCCATCCTGAGGGTGGATGCCGTCATCGAGCAACGTCGCGCCTTTGACTTCCACGCTGCGGGCGTGCCGGAAGGATGGTGCACGGCAGGCCGAGCGGGCCCTGGCCGGGTCCGGGGTCGACTGGGGGACTCCGACCTCGGCCCGCTACGTGAGTCGCCGCGCCCGCACCACCACGTCGGTGGTGTGGTGTGCTCCGGCGCCTGACGCGACGTGTCTCGGCCGTTCCTCATCGACGTCCAGCGCCCAGTTGTGGTCCAGTTGTGCCGTGACGTCAGCTGGGCTGACGTAGTCGGCCGGATCGAAGCCGTGTGCCTGCGCGTGCTCCGGATCGACGACATGATGGACGACCAGCAGGGTCCCGCCGGGCGCGACGGCTGCGAGCAGCGCACGTTCCGGCGCGTGTTCAGCGATATGCACCAGGGCCGGGTACTGGGCCGACACCAAGTCGAAGCCACCGGTAGGTAGCCGAGCTTCCAGCAGTGCGGCATGCACCCAGTGCACGTCCACCCCGGCGTCGCGCGCGTGCAGCCGAGCGCGGTCCAGCGCCACACCGGATACATCCAAGGCGGTCACGTCCCAGCCCTGCTGCGCGAGCCAGACCGCGTCCGCACCCTCACCGCAGCCGACGTCGAGTACGCGGCCCGGTGGCAGACCCGACACCTCGGCCACCAACGCCTGGTTGGGCCGACCACTCCAGATGCGGTCGCTCTCGGCGTACCGCTCGTTCCACTCCTGCTCGATCACAACACCAGCCTCGCGGCGCACACGAGCGAGGACAAGTAGGGTTGCCACTTCGGGGGGCCGCGCACCCGATCCGCACGCGGCCCGTCGACGTTGGCTCTCGACCGGGACGGTCCCTCTGGACCAGGACGGTCGCTCTGGACCCGGACCGCGATCCGCCGAGCGGTCGTGCCGGACCGTCGGTGGTCGCGGATAGAGTCGCCAGCGTGCCGACCGCGAAGCCGAAGCCGCCCGAGCAGGCTGTCCCCAACCGACCCAAGCTGCTGCTCATCGACGGACACTCCATCGCCTACCGGGCTTTCTTCGCGCTCCCGGTGGAGAATTTCTCGACCCAGACCGGCCAGCACACCAACGGTGTCTTCGGCTTCACCTCGATGCTCATCAACGTGTTGCGCGACGAGCAGCCGACCCATGTCGGCGTGGCGTTCGACGTGTCTCGGCAGACGTTCCGGGCGGAGGTCTATCCCGAGTACAAGGCCAACCGCTCCAAGACCCCCGACGAGTTCCGCGGCCAGCTCGATCTGGTCAAGGAGGTGCTCGAAGCGCTCAACATCGTGCATGTCGAGAAGGAGGGTTTCGAGGCCGACGACGTGATCGGCACGCTGGCTACCCAGGCGGAGCAGGCCGGTTTCGACGTGCTCATCTGCACCGGCGACCGAGACGCCTTCCAACTGGTGACCGAGCACGTGACCGTCCTCTATCCCCGCAAGGGTGTGTCAGACCTCGCCCGGATGACGCCGGCGGCCGTGGAGGATAAGTACCTCGCCACGCCGGCCCGTTATCCAGAACTGGCCGCTCTGGTGGGGGAGTCCAGCGACAACCTGCCCGGAGTGCCGGGCGTCGGACCCAAGACTGCGGCCAAGTGGCTGGAGACCTACGACGGGTTGGAGAATCTCGTCGCCCACGCCGGCGAGCTGAAGGGCAAGGCCGCCGAGGCGTTCAAGGAGCGTACCGAGGACGTGTTGCGCAACCGTCGGATCAACGCGTTGGTCCGCGACCTGGATCTGTCCGTGACCGTGGAAGAGATGGAACGGCGAGCCTGGGACCGCGAAGCGACGCACACCCTGTTCGACGGGCTGGAGTTCCGGGTGCTCCGCGATCGGCTGTTGGAAGCCCTGCCGACCGAGGAGCTCGAGCCAGAGGGCGGCTTCGAGCTGATCGGATCGGTGCTGGGGCCGGGTGCGGTGCCGGGCTGGCTGGCCGAGCACACCTCGGTGGCCGTCGAGACCGAGGTCGGAGCCGTGTCCAACCGAGCCGGTGTCGACGTCATCGGGCACTGGGGTTCGGGCGCCGGAGATCTGCGGGCGTTCGCTATCGCCGCGGCCGATGGTGCGGCGGCCTACATCGACGTCACCGAGGTCTCGCCCGCCGACGACGCGGCGCTCGCCGCCTGGTTGGCCGACCCGGCGCATTCCAAGGCGATGCACGACGCCAAGGGACCGCTGCTGGCCCTGTGGGCGCGTGGCTGGGACCTGGCCGGCCTCACGTCCGACACCCAGCTGGCCGCGTATCTGAACAAGCCGGATCAGCGGACGTACGACCTTGCTGACCTGACGCTGCGTCATCTCAAGCGCGAGCTCAAGGTCGAGTCAGCGGCCGAGGCCGCCGACGAGGACCAACTCGCCCTCGACTTCGGAGACGACGACTCGGGCACAGCCCTTGCCGCGCAGGCGTCGATGGTGCGGGCTCGGGCCGTCATAGACCTCGCGGACGCGTTGGACGCCGAGGTCGCCGGCCACGGCGGAACCGAATTGCTCTACGGCGTCGAGCTGCCCTTGCAGCGCACGCTGGCCCGGATGGAGCAGACCGGAATCGCTGTCGACCTGGACCATCTTCACGCGCTCGAGTCGCAGTTCGGCTCGACGGTCAACGCCGCTGCCGAGGAGGCCTATCGGGTGCTCGGCAAGCAGGTCAACCTCGGCTCACCCAAGCAGTTGCAGGTCGTGTTGTTCGACGAGCTCGGCATGCCGAAGACCCGTCGCACCCGGACCGGATACACCACCGACGCCGAAGCCCTGCAGCAGCTGTACGTGAAGACCGAACACCCGTTCCTGGCCCAGATGCTGATCCACCGGGACGCGATCCGGCTCAAGCAGACCGTGGAAGGGCTGCTCAAGTCGGTGGCCGACGACGGCCGCATTCACACGACCTACGTCCAGACCATCGCGGCCACCGGTCGTCTGTCCAGCACCGACCCCAACTTGCAGAACATCCCGATCCGCACCGAAGAGGGTCGCCGGATCCGGCAGGCGTTCGTGGTCGGCGACGGCTTCGAGTCGCTGATGAGCGCGGACTACAGCCAGATCGAGATGCGGATCATGGCCCACGCCAGCGAGGACCAAAGTCTGATCGAGGCGTTCAAGTCCGGGATGGACTTCCATACCGTCACCGCCTCGCGCGTGTTCTCGGTCGCACCCGAGTCGGTGTCACCGGGGGAGCGGGCGAAGATCAAGGCGATGAACTACGGACTGGCGTACGGCCTGAGCGCCTTTGGTCTGAGCCAGCAGCTGGCGATCGACACCTCCGAGGCGAAAGCCTTGATGGACGAGTACTTCGAACGGTTCGGTGGGGTTCGCGAGTACCTACGCGGGATCGTGGCGCAGGCGCGCCGGACCGAATTCACCGAGACGCTGCTCGGTCGCCGGCGCTACCTGCCGGATCTGATGAGTGACAATCGTCAGCGTCGCGAAATGGCCGAGCGGATGGCGCTCAACGCACCGATCCAGGGATCGGCCGCCGACATCATCAAGGTGGCCATGCTGGACGTCGAGCGGGCGCTCGACGATGCCGGCATGGGTAGTCGGATGCTGCTCCAGGTGCACGACGAGCTGGTCTTCGAGATCGCGCCGGGCGAGCAGGAGGCGTTGACCTCCCTGGTCAGGGACAAGATGGGCAACGCGGTCGAGTTGGCCGTTCCGCTCGACGTCTCGGTCGGTGTTGGGCGCTCCTGGCACGACGCCGCGCACTGATCCGACGCTGAACAGTGCCACATCTCGGCTTGTGCGTTCCGCCCCCTGCTTGACGCCGGCACCGTTTGACGCCGGCACCGTTTGAGGCCGGCACCGTTTGACGCCGGCACCGTTTGACGCGTGCACTGGCCGGATGGCCGCCATGGATGGGGCCGAGTCCAGCGCGTTTGTCGATCACCGGCTTGGGCCTGGTTCGGGCCGGTTGCGCCCGGTAGAGTCGAGAGGGCGCGCAGGGCGCCACCGGTCCGCGGACAGGGCTCAGCCCACCTGAGCAACTCGAATCATGCCCACCGACTCTTTCGCCCCGACGTGCGGACACCGGGACTTGCGAAGGAGGCACTCATGCCCGACCCCACCGCACCCGATCCGTCTGCGACCGACCCGTCCGGTCGCGATCGGGCTCCAGCGCAGGATCCTGCCGCCCGCTGGTCGCTGCCCGACCAGCCGAGCCTCGAGCGGTTGCGGAAGCAGGCCAAACAACTCCGAAGGGCAGCGACCGGCGGCGATCCGGCTGCCCAGGAGCTCGTGACAACCTACGACCCGGGCTCGGGCGACGTCCCACTCGCTCGCGCACAACGGGTGCTGGCCCGGGCCTATGGCTTTGCCGACTGGCGTCAGCTCCGCCGGTATCTCGACGTCGTGCACAGCTGGAGTCGAGCGATGGAGCCGGTCGCCGCGGACGATGGTCCGATCGATGAGTTCCTCCGGCTGGCCTGTCTGAGCTACACCGAACCGTACGACGACCGGCGGGCGGCCGATCTGCTCCGCACCGCCCCGACCCTGGCAGCGGCGACGCCGGCAACACTGGCCGCCTGCGGTCGGGCGGAATCGCTCGCCGACCTGTTGGATCGCGACCCGGCGGCCGTGTCCCGCGAGAGCGGACCGCACCGGTGGCCGCCGTTGCTCTACCTCTGCTACTCGCGCCTCGACGTCGGCGATCCGGTCGCCACGCTGCGGGTGCTGCTGGTGGCCGGCGCCGATCCGGACAGCGGATTCTTGTGGCGCGGTCTTCCCTCGCCGTTCACCGCCCTCACCGGGGTGTTCGGCGGGGGCGAGAGAGATGAGCCGGCGCACCGTTGGGCCGCGGCGTTGGCCGAGATGCTGCTGGACGCCGGGGCCGATCCGAACGACAATCAGGCGTTCTACAACCGCCAGTTCCGACCCGACGACAGCCATCTGCCTCCGCTGCTCGGTCACGGTGCCGGTCGACCCCACCGGTCACGTTGGCGGGACCGGCTGGGTTCGGCCTACCCGAGTCCGGAGCAGATGGTGGGTGAACATCTCCGGGCGGCCGCCGCGACGGGTTTCACGGCTCGGGTGAGGGTGCTGCTGGATCATGGCGTGGATCCGAACACCCGGGGATACCATCCGATCCTGGGCGAGGTGACGGCGTACGAAATCGCCGTCCGCAACGGACACGCCGCGGCCGCGGCGCTGTTGGCGGAGGCGGGTGGATACAGCGAGCGGATCGACGACGTGGATCGCCTCATCGGGGCTGTGCTCGGTGGAGACTCAGCGGTCGTTGCCCAGCTGCCCCAGTCCGCCGGTGACCTGGCGGCTCGCCGCCCGGACGCCATGCGGCTGTCGGGCGAGCAGCACGACATCGCCGCGCTGGCCAGGCTCATCGATCTAGGTTTCCCGGTGGACGCCATGGGTCCGGATCGCCGGACGGCCCTGCACGAGGCAGCCCTCAGGGGAGACACGGCGATGGCGCGCTGGCTCGTCGAGCACGGCGCGGACCCGGCGGCCCGGGACCGGGACTTCGAAGCCACCCCGGCCGGCTGGGCAACCCACGCTGGTCATCTGGATCTGGCGGCCTGGCTGGAGGGCTTGTCGCTTGGAGCCGACAGTACCGATCCGAGCCATCGGACGGAATCGAACTGACGACCCTGGGACGCAACTTTCGCCGTGCGAAGGCCGTGCGGAGGTGGATTCGCCTCGGACTCCGACGATCTGGGCCGTTTCGACCTGTCTACCGAGATCGGCCCAGGGTCATCGCTGCCGTTGTCGCACATAGCCGAGCAGGGTCTGAAGGCGACGAGCGATCCCGTCGGCCGTGATGGGCCCGGGTTCGAGGAGCACGAGGCCGATGGAGCTGGCGAGCAGGTCCTGGACGGTCTGAGGATCGAGGCCCGGCGGGAGGGTGCCTTCCGCGATCTCCCGCCGGACTATCGCCTCGAGGGCGTCCAGCCGGGACCGCAGCTGGTGGTCCTGGTAGGCGGCGATGAGCTGTGGATAGTCCAGCGCGGCGCCGACGACTCTGGTCATGAGTGCCCGAAACCGGGCCCGGCTGAGTAGGGCGGCGATGTAGTCGACCACGTCGTCGAGGGTCGATTCGGGCGTCGGCAGGTCCACGGTGCCGGTGCGAGCGTGCTCCAGGGCCGCCACGAGCAGGTCTTCCTTCGTCGACCAGCGCCGGTAGACGGTCGGCCGTCCTACCTGAGCCCGTCGCGCGACCTCCTCGATGCTGAGGCCCGCCGCCCCACGGTCGATGAACAGTTCGAGGGCGGCGTCCAGGATGGCGTTGTCGTGGCGGGCGACCCGGGGACGGCCCGGCGGCGTCACGCTCGACACAGCACCCGATCGAACCAGCCGGAGAGACCGGCCGGGTCGGGACGGCTACGCCAGGCGAGGTGACCGTCCGGACGGACCAGCATCACGTCGTGCACCTTCTTCTTCGTCGGGGTCAAGGTCGTGACCAGGTCGTCGCCCAGCCGCAGTCTGGCGATCCTCGCATGTCGATCGGCGTCGGCCCAGGAAGCGGCCAGGAGCACCCACCGGCCCTCGATGGCGCGGTGCAGGGGCGTGCCGGCCCGGCCCGGTCGCCGGCAGTCGAGGTCGTCGACCCGGTCACCGGGGCGAGGCGATCGCAGGAACCGGGGTGCCGCCGGAGCAAGCGGTCCACCGCGATAGCTGAGCTTCAGTTGGGACGCCGCCACCCACAGGCGGCGCTGCAGGAACGGCAGCCGCAGCGCAGGCAGGGCCAATCGGTCCCTGAGGAAACGCTTCCATCGGCGGTCGGGAAGAAGGATCTCGACCGCCGCGGTGGTGGCGGTCAGCACCCGTGCGGCCAGCGGACGCCGCTCCTGCTCATAGGTGTCGAGCAGTCGCGCGGTGGTGACCCCACGAGTCGCCAGCACCAGCTTCCAAGCCAGGTTCTCCGCATCGGCGAGACCGGTGTTCTGGCCTTGACCGCCGCTCGGACTTTGAATGTGGGCGGCATCTCCGGCGAGCAGCACGTGGCGGTCGCGGTAGTGCTCGGCCAGCCGGCGATTGATCCGGACCTCCGTCGCCCATCGGACCTGGTAGTCCGTGTTCTTCGGGTCGATTCCGCTGCAGCGCTGCAGTTCGTGCAACACGCGGTCGGCGACCTCGTGCTCGCTCGGTTGGGCGGCCAGCCCGGTGGGCGCTTCGGCGAAGACCCTCCAGGTGCTGCCGGGCATTGCGGTGACCGACACCATCGGTTTCCCGACCCAGGTGATGCTGCCGTCGGGGTCGAACGGCCAGTCGGCGCGGACGTCGATCATCAGCAGGCGTTCGACGATCTGGCGTCCGGGGAAGGGGATACCCGCGGCGCGGCGGACGGCGCTGTGCGCGCCGTCACAGCCCACCAGCCAGGTCACGTGGGTCTCGTCGACCGATCCGTCGCCGTGTTGCAGGGACACCGAGACGCCGCCTCGGACGTGCCGGAGGCCGATGAGTCGGGTCGACCACTCCACGCCTCCGCCGACGCTCAGCAACCGTTGTCGCAACGCGTTCTCCACCTCGGCCTGGGAGATGAGCAAGGTCTTCTCCGCGGCCCTGCCGACCTTCAGCTCGAGCAGCGTGCGTTCACCTTCCTTGTATGCGACGGTCATCACCGAACGGGCCCGCTGCGGAAGATCGCCCAACGCTCCGAGACGTTCCAGCACCTCGGCTCCTCGCGACTGGAGCCCGAGGGCTCGTGAGGTGGCGGAGGGCCCGGTGGAGGCGTCGATCACCCGAACCGGCACTCCATGAAGGGCGAGATGCCCGGCGAGGGCGAGACCCGTCGGACCGGCGCCGACGACGAGAACATCATCTACCATTTACATTACGTTACAGTACTGGAATCTAATGAGCAAGGCCACAGATCGGAGCAGGCGTGGCGTCGCGAGTTGCCGATCGTCAGGACGTAGGGCGCCCCAATCAGACGCTTTCGTGCGCCTCGATCCGGCCGGAGCTGATGGCGTCCCGGAACGCCTGGTAGTCCAGCTCGTTCTGGTCCGCGTACTGCTCGGCGAACTCGCCGATCGCCTTGTCGAACTTGCGCTTGCCGCCGAGGTAGGCAGCGATGGCGACGGCGTCGCCCGATCGGGCGTGTGCCCGCGCCAAGGTCCAGCCACAGATCTGGGCATAGAAGGTCATGCCGGTGGGGATCATCGCCTCCACCACCGCCGACCCCTTCATGTCGCGCAGTTGTCGCCAGTAGTAGTAGCGGTCGGCCTGGATACCCGCGGACCAGCCGAGGAAGATGTCCGACGCGGACTGCATCAGTTGCTGACCGTGGACGACACGCTCGCCGCAGTTCTCGAACCGGCTCTTGGCCAGCTGAGCCTCGAGCACCGAATGAGTGGCCTCTTTCACCTGCAGGAACAGTGGGTCGCGCGCGTCGCGACCCTCGAGCAGGGCCACGTATGCGCGGGTACCCACCGAACCGACACCGACCACCTTCCGTGCCACGTCGACGATGGTGAATCGGTCGAGCAGCTCGCGGCGGGTCTCGCTGAGGGTGGATCGGTATCGCTGGAACAGCTCGCGGACGACCTCGTCCGCGATCAGTCCGGCCAGGTCCGGGCGGCCCTCGAACTCTCGCAACGGGATCAGCACGGGCGGTTGGCTGACGATGCGCTGCCGTCCGTCGACGATCTCGGTCAGCTTGGACAGCGCCTGCAGGCTCGTCCGGCCGCGCGCCTTACGCAACGTCGCCTCACTGCGTCGGATCGCCGCCCGTTCCTGTTTCGGCGTGGACCGCTTGGCGTTCTTGGGTGCGAGGCTGCGACGCACCTGTTCGACGCCGGCCCGCACGTCGGCCTCCGACATCTTGGCGTACCAGACGTCCAACGTGCCCAGGTGCGCGAACTCCGCCATGGCGGTTCGATACGACTCGCCGACCGCTCGGCTGACTCGCCGGACATCGGACTGCGCAAAGCGATTGTGGTGGGCCGCGATGGCGAAGCTGGCAGCGAGTCGCTTCACGTCGTACTCGAACGGGCCGGGCAGGGTCTCGTCGAAGTCGTTGAGGTCGAACACGAGCTGACGCTCGGGCGAGGCGAAGACACCGAAGTTGGATAGGTGCGCGTCACCGCAGAGCTGGACCTCGAGCCCGGCGGTCGGGGTGCTGGCCAGGTCTGCCGCCATGATCGCGGCCGACCCCCGGTAGAAGGTGAAGGCCGACGCCACCATCCGGCCGTGACGGACCGGTACCAGGTCGGGCTCTCGCGTCGCATTCTGTGCCTCGAGAACGGCGACCGGGTCGGCCCGGCCGGGCTGCGCCTGCCAGCCGGCGTGTGTATCGAGTGGAGCGTTGGACCTGGATTCGGCACCTCGCGCCTGGCGCTCGGCAACGCTGGGGTGCTCCGGAGCGTCTTGTGTGATCGTCATCGGTACTCCTTCGGTAGGGCGGCTCGATCCGCCGGGTGGCCTGGCTGACTGAGCACCACGTTCGAGGCGGGCTGATCCGAACGGTTTCCTGAGCGCCATCGTGCTCCGGATCGGTGCCGGAGGCCATCCCCCGGACTGGGTGTGGCGGTTGCCTTCTCCACCCGCTCGGTGCGGCGATCTCCACCCGCATCTCCATCCGGGGGTGGTGGGCTGAATGCGGTCCTTCTCCAAGACTGGAGTCGTACCTGTTCAGCACCTCCGGTCGCCAGCCGACCGGACCGGGAGAAAGCCTCGACATGAGCCCGCACAACCTCGAGACCATCGTCATCGGTCTCGCCATCGTCGCCCTCGTCACCTACCGACTGAGCCAGTGGCAGTCGGTCCGGCCGTCCCGCCTGTTCCGGATGCCACTGATCCTCGCTGCGTTGGGTCTCCTCAGTCTGGCCGGCTCCGGACGCCAACTGACGCGCTGGCATCCGGGAGTGCCCGACCTCGCCATCGTCACCAGTGAGCTCGCGATCGGCATCATGGTCGGATGGCTGATCGGTCGGTTGACGGTGATCCGCACCTTCGCCGACGGAACACGGTCCAAGTTGTTGCCGGGCGGCATCGCGGTGTGGCTCGTATTCGTCGCGCTTCGGATCGGCTTCGGGATCGCGGCATCGATGATGGGGGCGTCAGTGGCGGCACTGCCGGGTATCACCCTGATCGTGATCGCGGTGATCAAGGCAGTTCAGGGACTGATGGTGCACGTCCGCGTCATCCGGCACCTGGCGAAGGAGCAGCCGACGTACGCCGACACCCTGCGCTGAGGACGTCGGATCGTCTCGAGCCCGGCCCCGCGCACGTCCGAGTAGGATCGCTGCGATGAGCTGGACCGACGCGATCGAGGATCGCTGGGGTGGCCGACACGGGACCGTCCGGCTGATGCTGCGCTTGCTCGGGCTCGGCTCCTTCGGCTACTTCCTGATCGTGACCGATGCCTTCGGTGGCTCGCGGTGGGTGGCTCTCGGCACCGGTCTCGCGCTCGCCGTCTCCCTGGCTCTGCTGCTGTTGCGCGCCTGGCGACCGTTCGACCGGTGGGCTCTCGTGCTCACCACGGTGCTGATGATCCTCGGTGTCGTGCTCAATCCTTCGATCGAGAATCTGGGCAGCGTCTTCTTCGTGCTCGGCGGGATCATCCTGGTCGGTCAGCCCGAGGTGCCGATTCGTATCGGGGCCGCGATCACCGGAACGTTGTCGGTCGGGCTCGTGGTTCGGGCCGTGGCGGCCGACCCCCAGTGGACGGTGCTGCTCACCAACCTCTTCGGTGCGGTCGCCGTGGTCCTCGTCGGTGCCAATCGCCGCCAGCGCATGCTCAGACTGCGTGAAACTGCTCGGGTCACGCAGTTGGAGCAGCGCACCCGGCTCGCCCGCGACCTGCACGACGTGCTGGCGCACTCCCTCGGCGGACTCGTCGTCCAGCTGGAAGCGGCAGGCGCCGAACTCGAACGCGGGCAGACGGACGCGGCAGCAGTACGGATCCGAACGTCGCGACAGCTGGCCGTCGAGGGTCTGCACGAGGCGCGGCGCGCTGTGGAAGAACTTCGCACCGGTACGGATCGGATCGGATCGGTCGTCGCTCCCGTTGACCTGGTCGACCAGCTGCGTGCGGTGTTGCTCGGCCCGGTCGGGCTCCAGCTCGGAGCGGAGTTGGAGGTGGTCGGAGATCCTGTCCCGGTTCCTCCGGCGGTCGGCGAGGCGCTCGTCGCCACGGCACGGGAAGCCTTGACGAACGTCAACAAGCATGCCGCCGGCGCGGGGCGGGTATCGGCCACGATCGTGTTTGCGTCGAACCGGGTCAGACTCGAGATCGTCAGTGGTCTGGCCGACTCGGACGGCGACAGGTCCGATCTCGTGTCGAGCGGCGGGGGCGCCGGGCTTCGCGGCCTTCGGGAGCGGATGGCTGCCGTCGGCGGTCGGCTCGAGGCCGGCGCGGAAGGCCGGCGGTGGGTCACCGCCGCGCAGTGTCCCGTGCTCGCGGAGGCGACCACCCGACCCGGCCGGGCAGATCGGCGATGAACGGACCCATCACGGTCCTGGTGGCCGACGATCAGGAGATCGTCCGCGACGGTCTGGTCACCGTCGTCTCACTGCTCGACGACGTCGTCGTGGTCGGCTCGGCGGCCAACGGTAACGAGGCGGTCGAGCTGAGCCGCCGACTCCACCCGGACGTGGTGCTGATGGATCTGCGAATGCCCGAACTGGACGGGGCTGGCGCAACCGCGCAGCTGCTGGCCGAGTTGCCGGGTACCGCTGTCTTGGTGCTGACGACCTACTCCGACGACGTGTCGATCAGTCGTGCCTTGCGGGCGGGTGCTCGTGGCTATCTGACCAAGGACGCCTCCCGCGAGGACATCGCCGTGGCCATCCGTTCGGTGGCCCGGGGCCAGGCCACGTTCGATCCTGCGGTCTCGGCCCGGCTGATCTCCGGGCTGACGCCGGAGGCGGATCCGGCGCCGGCTGTACCGACCGCGCCCGACCGGCGGCTTGCCGGACTGACCCGTCGCGAGCAGGAGGTGCTCCGGCTGATCGGCGCCGGGTTGACCAACCCGGAGATCGCTGATCAGCTCTTTGTCAGCACGTCCACGGTGAAGACTCACATCAACAACCTGTTCGCCAAGTTGCAGCTCAGGGACCGGCCGCACGCTGTACGGCTGGCCGGAGAGTTGTTCGGCGAGACCGGAAACCCGGCGGGTCGAGCCGTGCCCTGAGGATGTGCCGATCACCGACCAGTCAGCGCACGCCGGCCATGAGCCTGACCAACCAGCGGCGGATCACCAGCAAGATGACGCCGACGCCGATGGACACCAGGCCGAGGACGAGGAAGTAGGGCGTCTCGTTCTTCGGGTTGTAGAAGCCTGCCAGCGAACCGGCACCGGCGCTGCCGACCGCGATGGACAAGAAGAACAGCGCGATCATCTGGGTGTGGAAGGCAGCCGGAGCCAGCTTGGTCGACAGCGACTGACCGACCGGGGACAGGCACAGCTCGGCCATCGTGAACCAGAACAAGATGAAGACGATCCACAGCAGCGGTGTGCTGTTCGGCCCGCCGTTGGCGTAAGGCAGGAACAGCAGGAACGCGATACCCATGAAGATCGTGCCGAGGGCGAACTTGACCGGCGTGCTCGGCTGGCGCGGCCCGAGCCGGGTCCACATCGCCGCGAACAGTCCGGCGAACACGATGATGAAGATGGGGTTGATGGACTGGACCCAGCTCGGCGGCATCGACCAGCCGAAGATGTTGAGGTTCAGCCGCTGGTCGGCGTAGACGGCGACGACGGTGAACTGCTGCTGGAACAGCGACCAGAAGACCGCGCTGGCGATGAACATCGGGATGAACGATTGCACCCGGCTGCGTTCGGTGGCGTCGATCCTGCTGCTGGACAGGATCACCGCGAACAGCGCGACACTGGCCGCCAGAGTGAGTCCTACGACGATGGTGGACAGCCGAGCAGCGGTGATCACCCCGACGACCGCCAGCACCGCCACGAGGACCACCACGCCCAGCGCGATCAGGCCGTAGCGGACCCGACCGCGGGCATCCAGCGGATTGCTGATGGTGTGCCCGGCGTCGCCGATGGTGGATCGCCGCAGGATCAGATACTGGATCAGTCCGATCGCCATGCCGATCGCGGCCAGGCCGAAGCCCCAGTGGAATCCCTTCCACCCCCAGACCAGACCGGTCAGGAGCGGGCCGATCAGGGCGCCGAGGTTGACACCCATGTAGTAGATGGTGAAACCCCCGTCGCGTCGCTCGTCGTCGATGGCGTACATGTCGCCGAGGACCGAACTGGTCGTCGCCTTGAGCGTGCCGGAGCCCGTGGCGATGCAGAGCAGGCCGATCCCGACCCCCGTCAGACCGGGGATCACCGCAAGCGAGATGTGACCGCACATGATGACCACCGCTGCGCCCAGCAGGGTCCGTTCCGCACCGAACAGCCGGTCGGCGACCCAGGCACCGAGGATCGCCGAGAGATAGACCAGCCCGCCGTACGCCCCGACGATCGACACCGCCGACGACTCGGGCAGGCCCAGCCCGTCCTCGCCCAGGCTGTAGTAGAGGTAGTAGACGAGGATGCCCTGCATCCCGTAGAAGCTGAACCGCTCCCACATCTCCACGCCGGCGAGATTCGCCAGACCCCAGGGGTGGCCGAAGAACGTCCGTTTGTGCTCGTCCGCCGGCTTTCGCTGATCGACGCCAGTGCTCATTGGCTCACATTCGCACAGCCTGACCGGATGAGGAAGCGGCTCGCGGTATCGAGCAGGTTGCGATTCGTCCGTCGGCGAATTGACCGTGATTCTCACGGACGGGTATCGTTGGCCGTTGCTGTGGCCCGCGGGACTCCGGACGGAGTGGGTCACGCTCGTACGGGTCGGGTTCTCGAAGCAGTTCTGGTTTGTACGGATCGGGCTGCAGCACGCCGTCAACCAGTCCACCCTATCGGAGCCCCACTACATGACCTCATCTCTCGAGGCACCACCTCAGGTCGCAGTCGACGACCTCGGTTCTCCCGAAGCCTTCATGGAGGCGATCGACGCAACGATCAAGTACTTCAACGACGGCGACATCGTCGCCGGCACGGTCGTCAAGATCGACCGTGACGAGGTGCTGCTGGACATCGGTTACAAGACCGAGGGCGTGATTCCCTCCAAAGAACTCTCCATCAAGCACGATGTCGACCCCTTCGAGGTGGTCAGCGTCGGGGACGAGATCGAAGCTCTCGTCCAGCAGAAGGAGGACAAGGAGGGTCGACTGATCCTGTCCAAGAAGCGGGCTCAGTACGAGCGCGCCTGGGGCACGATCGAGAAGATCAAGGAAGAGGACGGCGTGGTCACCGGTTCGGTGATCGAGGTCGTCAAGGGTGGCCTCATCATCGACATCGGGCTGCGTGGCTTCCTGCCGGCCTCCCTGGTCGAGATGCGTCGGGTCCGCGATCTGCAGCCCTACGTCGGTCAGGAGCTCGAGGCCAAGATCATCGAGCTGGACAAGAACCGCAACAACGTGGTGCTCTCCCGCCGGGCGTGGCTGGAGCAGACCCAGTCCGAGGTCCGCCAGAACTTCCTCACCCAGCTGCAGAAGGGCCAGATCCGCAAGGGTGTGGTCAGCTCCATCGTCAACTTCGGTGCCTTCGTCGACCTCGGTGGCGTGGACGGCCTGGTGCACGTGTCCGAGCTGTCGTGGAAGCACATCGACCACCCGTCCGAGGTCGTCGAGGTCGGCCAGGAGGTCACGGTCGAGGTGCTCGACGTCGACCTGGACCGCGAGCGGGTCTCGCTGTCACTCAAGGCGACCCAGGAAGATCCGTGGCAGGCCTTCGCCCGCACCCACCAGATCGGTCAGATCGTGCCGGGCAAGGTGACCAAGCTGGTGCCGTTCGGGGCGTTCGTCCGCGTCGAGGAGGGTATCGAGGGCCTGGTGCACGTCTCCGAGCTGGCCGAGCGTCACGTGGAGATCCCCGAGCAGGTCGTCCAGGTCAACGACGACGTGCTGGTCAAGATCATCGACATCGACCTGGAACGTCGCCGCATCTCGCTGTCGCTCAAGCAGGCGAATGAGGGTGTCGACGTCTCGGCCGAGGACTTCGATCCCACCCTGTACGGCATGGCGGCGTCCTACGACGATCAGGGCAACTACCTCTACCCCGACGGCTTCGACCCGGAAACGGGCGAGTGGCTCGAAGGCTACGAGGAGCAGAGGCATGCATGGGAGCAGCAGTACGCCGAGGCGCACGCCCGCTGGGAAGCTCACAAGAAGCAGGTCGAGGAGGCGGAGCAGGCGGCTGGTGCCGCGACGGCGCCGGCCAACTACTCGAGCTCGAGCGCGAGCTCGCCTGCGAGCTCGAACTCCAGCCCGAGCTCGACTGCGAGCACGAGCAGCGCGCCGTCGACTGCGGCGCCCGGTTCGGCACCTGCCGGTTCGCTGGCCTCGGACGAGGCTCTGCAGGCCCTGCGGGAGAAGCTCACCGGGGGCGGGTAGTTCGACCGCTCAGCCAGCCACGAGCGGCCCCGTCCAGCGTTTCTGGACGGGGCCGTTCCGACTGGCAGTTGCGTGCTGGCCGAATCCGGTGGTCCGGCGCCCCTGCCGCGGCGCGCGGATCGGGGGGCGCTCGACACAGGTCGAGGCGGACGGTATCGGAGCACTACTCACGCTCGTGTGCGCGTGACGCACTCCCGATCCGTCATCGACACTCAGGCGGTGTCATCGCCGATGACTGGCTTGATGTCGACGATCGGTGTCCCGGAGATCGCTTCCAGGGGGCCGACCAAGACTCGGCCGCCGTCAATGGCCAGGACCGAAACCCGATGGAGGCCCACCGGGTTGGGCCGAGCCGGCGACCTGGTGCTGAACACGCCCCGCTCCGGTCCGGTCGGGTCGTCACCGGGTTGGATCGTCAACTCGTCACGTCGTGACTGGTGAAGCCAGGTCAACAGCCAGATGTCCGCGCCGACGGTCAGGTCACGAATGCCTTCCCGCACCTCTGGATCGATCACCAGCCAGGCGTCTGGGGCGCCTTGCGAGCCTTGTCTCGGGGCGTCGGCGATGTCGACGAGGGCGGACTCGACAAGTCCGATAGGGCGCAGCTGATACGTCGCGGCCGATGCGCCGGCGGCCCCGAGGCGGGCCTCGGCACGGGTCGGCTCGAACAGTTCCACCGGGTTGCCCGACGGGTCGTCGACCAGGATCTGCTTGCCACCGACGCCGGTGACGATGTCGTTCCGGAACCGTGCTCCTGACCGGCGCAGCATGTCGACCGTTGCTTCGAGATCGTCGACCTCGACGGTGAACCGGTTCCAGCCTCCGGCTTCGGGTCTCCGGCCGTCCGGCATGGCCTGGGAGCCGCCGGCCGGAGCGACGCCGCCCGCCGCGCTGAGCAGCAGGCGAAGGTCGCCACGGGTGAGCATCGCGAAGGCTGGGGCCGGATGCATCTCCTCGCGGAATCCGAGACGTCGGCAGTAGAAGTCGATCGCCGCGTCTACGTCATCGACGATGTAGCGGATGCTCACGCTGGCCATCGGGCGTTCTCCTCGGACTCATTGCTTCACCTTCCACGATATGCGGATTGGACAGCGTCGGCGATCTCGAGCCGACGGGTCGGCGCTGACGTGACCTCGTTTCTGTCGCCGGGACCCGGGCGGCGGGTGTCTAGTCGATCGTCTTGACTCAGATGGCCACGGTACGTCCCCTGAGCCTGTCAGCGACGATGGAGGTCGAAGAGCCCGGGCCGACCGAGCCTGTTTCCCGTTCCGACTGCGACGGGGTTCGAACTACTCTGAGCGGATGATTCGGGTGGGGCTGACGGGCGGAATCGCATCCGGTAAGAGCACGGTGGCCGATGAGCTTGCCGCCCGCGGTGCAGTGATCATCGACGCGGATGTGTTGGCGCGTGAGGTCGTCGCCGCGGGCACCGACGGGCTCGCCGCGATCCGGGAACGATTCGGCTCGGAGGTCATCGTCGACGGTGTGCTCGATCGACCAGCGCTCGGACAGATCGTGTTCGGTGATCCCAGTGCCCGCCGAGATCTCGAGGCGATCATCCATCCAGCGGTTCGGGCCCGGGCGGCCGAGTTGGAGGCAGCCGCAGAAGAGGATGCGATCATCGTCCACGTCATTCCCTTGCTGGTCGAGACCGACCAACAGCACTCCTTCGACCTCGTGGCCGTGGTCGATGTCGAGCCCACGAACCAGATCGAGAGGCTCCGAGTGCGCAACGGTTTCAGCGAGGAGGAGGCGCAGGCGCGGATCGCCGCCCAGGCGCCGCGAACCGATCGGCTCGCCGCCGCCGATGTCGTCATCGACAACTCCGGATCGCGCCTCGCCCTGCAGCCTCAGGTCGACCGGCTGTGGCACCGATTGCTCGACATCGCTCGGGGCCGGTGATCATCCCCGCAACCTCCCGCGGGGTTACCCCCGTGGATGACATACTGCCAGCCTGACCAGGAGGTCGCCCTGACCAGGAGGTTGTGTGGTGCAGTGTCCACGATGTCGATCAGGGGTCCCCGAGGTCGCGCACTTTTGCCAGGTGTGCGGCCAGGACCTCAGATCAGGTGATCAATCGAGGCGGCGATCTTTCGCCGCCAAGCCGGACGAGCCGGTGGCATCGTTCGCGCTGATCTCGTCGATCATGCCCCGTGGCACCGTCGGCCAGCAGCCGCAGACGTACCGGATCGCCCTGGGGATCGCCATGGTGGTGGCTCTGGTGGCGGCGATCTTCGGCGCTCTCCCGATCGCGGTACTGGTCGCCGCCTTCGCCATCCCGATCGTCTACGTCGTCTATCTCTACGACGTGAACCTGTGGGAGGACGAACCGCTACCCGTCACCGCCCTGGCCTTCGGGCTCACCGGACTGCTGGCGGCGTTTTTCACCGTGCTGTGGACCCATCTCGTCCCGCTGACCATCTCGCTCTACGACGTCGACGGTCTGGTGATCGGTTCGCCCACGGTCAGCACGTTCTTGATCATCGCCTTGATCGTCCCGATCGTCGGAGAAGCGATCCGGCAGGTTGGCCCGTTGGTGCTCGCCAGCCGGCCGCAATTCGACGACCTGATGGACGGCCTGACGTTCGGTGTGATCAGTGGCGTGACGTACGCCTGCTTCGACACGCTGGTACGCCATTGGGCTCTGCTGACCGGCGGCATTGCCGAGGTGGATCCGGGTCATTGGGTCGCGTTGATCTTCCTCGAGGGCTTCGTCAAGCCTTTGATCATGGGCACGGCGACCGGGATCGCCTGCGCGGAGTTCTCGGGCCTCGGCAAGGGCTACGACGGTTTCACCCCCCGGTACTTCGGCGGGCTCGTCTCGGCGATCGTGGCGAATATCGCCTATCAGGCCGGTGGGTACCTGTTCTCGTTCATCGGATCGCCGTCGCTGGGCACCACGCTGCAGGTCCTGTGGGGCTTGATCATCCTCGGCACACTACTGCTCCGAGTGCGTGTGGTCCTGCATACCGGACTGATGGAGGCCGCCCTGGAGCAGGCCGCACGACAGGGAGCGCCGGGGGTGGCCGGGGAGATCGAGTTCTGTGCTCACTGTGAGATGCCACTCATCGACAACGCGTCGTTCTGCAACGCGTGTGGAAGCGCGGTTCGGGCTCAGGCGAAGACAGCGAGGTCCAGACTTGCGGCGGCTGTCGGCGCTGCGGTGGCCGGCGGCGACTCAGCGGATGCTCCCGCAGCGGTTCCCACGCCGGGTTCCGTGGACGACCCCGGCGCCTTCGCTCGTCGCGAGGACACGGGCGCGATCACCGGTCAAGTCGACACCGGTCCGATCGACACCGGCGGAGTGGACACAGCCCCGATCGGCTCGGACCAGACCGTGATCTCGACTCCGCCGGCTTCGTCAACGCCTGGTGCCGGCGACGAGTTCTACGACCAGTTCGCCGACGACCCGGGGACGAGATCGAGCGAACCAGGACCACAGCACCCGCCCGCGTCCGATCCCGCTGACGAGGAGGGTCGGGCATGACTCAGAATCCTGGTCAGTGGAATCCGACCGGCCCCGGATATCCCCCACCGGGTGGGCAACCGCCACAGGGGTATCCACAGGGTGCGCAACCGCCACAGGGGTATCCATCGCAAGGCGGTCAGCCGCAGGGTGGGCAACCGCCGGGCTACCCGCAGGGTGGGCAGCCGCCGGGCTACCCGCAGGGTAGTACCCAGCCGCCTCAGGGCTATCCGCAGCAGGGTGGTGGCTACCCGTCGCAGGCGAGTCATGGCCAGCAACCCGGCTATGGCCAGGGCGCGTACGGGCAGCCGACAGGCTTTGGGGCGTACGGCCAACAACCGCCCGGGTCGTCATCCTCGGGAGGTCGGCCGCCGACGAAGAAGAGCCCCGGACTGATCATCGGGATCGTCGTCGCTGCGGTGGTGCTCCTGGTCGCCGTCGGCGGCATCTTCATCGCCCTCGGTAGTGGCGGCAGCGAGCCCGGCTCGACCATCACGCCGGAACCGCCGACCAGTCAACCGAGCGAGCCGACCCAGCAGTCTACCTGAGCCGAGCGGCAAGAGCAGCGAACCCAGCAAACCGTCCAACGAACCGACCCAGCCGACACAGCCCTCGGGCGACGCCATCGATCTCGGGAACGGCATCAGTCTCACCCCTGCAGCGGACTGGCACGTGAAGGAACAGGCAACCAGCACCGTCTCCCTGACGAACGATCAGGGTGTCTTCTACGGTCGCCAAATCAAGTTGGACAAGGGCACCAATGCTGTCCAGTTCTGCGACGCCTTCAACCGGGCCGCGTTGAAGTCGGCCAGCAACGCGAAGTTCGGCGAACCCAAGTCCAGCGACGTCGGGTCGAACAAGCTCAGCGCAGCCGTGTGCGGAGCCGGGTACACCGAGACCAGTGGCGATCAGTCGACCCAGGTCTTCGTCTCGAGTCTGGTCTCGGTGCGCAAGAGCGACGGCCTGACGGTCGTCGGCACTCTCCTGTTCGTCAAGAGCACCGACGAACAGACCAAGACGGACGCCGGCGCGATGCTGTCGAGCATGCTCAACAGCCAGGTCTCATAGGCGATCCCATCCGGGAGCGGAGATCTTGCCGCTATGCCGAAGGTGGCTGGCGCGGCTCGCGCGAGCAGCCTCGCAGAGGTCCAGGTTGCCGAGCGGCCTGAAATGGAATTGTCGGTGGGCGGACGTAGGCTCGCCGGCATGCGTCCGATCGAAGACCTGCAGCGCACCGTCGCCCCGTTCGGGGTGGTGGCGGACTTCTCGCCGTCCGGCGACCAACCGACGGCGATCGACGATCTCGAGCGCCGGGTCAACGGCGGGGAGCAAGATGTCGTGCTGCTCGGCGCCACCGGCACCGGCAAGACGGCGACGGTGGCCTGGCTGGCGGAGCGCCTGCAACGGCCGACCCTGGTCATGCAGCCCAACAAGACGCTGGCCGCTCAGTTCGCCAACGAGCTACGGCAGTTCTTCCCGAACAACGCGGTGGAGTACTTCGTCTCCTACTACGACTACTACCAACCCGAGGCGTATGTCCCGCAGACCGACACCTACATCGAGAAGGATTCCTCGCTGAACGAGGAGGTGGAGCGGCTTCGTCACTCGGCCACCAACTCGCTGTTGACCCGTCGCGACGTCATCGTCGTCGCCACGGTCTCGGCGATCTACGGCCTGGGCACCCCGCAGGAATACCTGGACAGGATGGTCCGGCTGAAGATCGGGCAGGAGATCGACCGTGATGTGTTGCTGCGCAGGCTGGTGGGCATCCAATACGCGCGCAACGACCTGGCCGGCACCCGCGGCACGTTCCGGGTCCGAGGTGACACCCTCGAGGTCTTCCCGATGTATGAGGAGCTTGCCGTCCGGATCGAGTTCTTCGGCGACGAGGTCGAGCACCTGTCCACGCTGCATCCGTTGACCGGCGAAGTGGTGACCGACTCTGACAAGGAGGTCTATCTGTTCCCGGCAAGTCACTATGTCGCCGGTCCCGAGCGGATGGAACGTGCGATCGACGGTATCGAGGTCGAGCTGGGCGAGCGTCTGCGAGAGCTCGAGGCGGAGCATCGGTTGCTCGAAGCCCAACGACTGCGGATGCGGACGACGTACGACATCGAGATGATGCGGCAGATCGGCACCTGCTCCGGCATCGAGAACTACTCGCGTCATATCGACGGGCGCGGGCCGGGCACGCCGCCGAACTGCCTGCTGGACTACTTCCCCGAGGACTTCCTGCTCGTCATCGACGAGTCACATGTGACCGTCCCGCAGATCGGCGGGATGTACGAAGGCGACATGTCGCGCAAGCGCACGCTGGTCGAGCACGGCTTCCGCCTCCCGAGTGCGATGGACAACCGGCCGCTACGGTTCGAGGAGTTCACCGAGCGGATCGGTCAGACCATCTATCTCTCGGCGACGCCCGGCAACTAC
>JBBSQJ010000020.1:0-27571 GCA_038257965.1 Propionibacteriales bacterium | reverse complement strand
TTGCGAAGCTCCTTGACGACGTCGGGACCACCGTCACCCGCCTCGGTGCGCAGGATCACGAATGCGACGATCGCCTGGCCGGTCGTCTCGTCGGTCGCGCCGACCACCGCCGCCTCGGCGACCTTCGGATGGGAGACGAGCGCGGACTCGATCTCGGTGGTGGACATCCGGTGACCGGACACGTTCATCACATCGTCGACTCGGCCCAACAACCAGATGTCGCCGTCGGAGTCCTTCTTCGCGCCGTCGCCGGCGAAGTACACCTTCTCGTAGCGCGACCAGTACGTGTCGATGTAGCGCCGATCGTCGCCCCAGATCGTCCGCAGCATGGCCGGCCACGGCTTGGTCACCACGAGATAGCCGCCTTCGCCGTTACCCACCGGCTTGCCGTCGACGTCGAACACGTCGACCTGGACACCGGGCACCGCGGTCATCGCCGCGCCCGGCTTGCAGGCGGTGACGCCCGGCATCGGGTTGATCATGTGCATGCCGGTCTCGGTCTGCCACCAGGTGTCGATCACCGGCGCCTGGTCACCGCCGATGTTGTGGCGGTACCAGATGTATGCCTCCGGGTTGATCGGCTCGCCGACCGAGCCGAGGACCCGAAGTGAGGACAGGTCGAAGCCGTCCGGGATGTCGGCGCCCCACTTCATGAACGTGCGGATGGCGGTCGGGGCGCAGTAGAGGATGGTCACCCGGTATTTCTCGATGATCTCCCACCACCGACCCTTGTGCGGGGTGTCGGGCGTGCCCTCGTACATGACGCTGGTGGTGCCGTTCACCAACGGGGCGTA
The DNA here is from genome assembly GCA_038257965.1 of Propionibacteriales bacterium. GTDB lineage: Bacteria > Actinomycetota > Actinomycetes > Propionibacteriales > Propionibacteriaceae > Microlunatus. The sequence goes on along the minus strand of JBBSQJ010000020.1, from coordinate 26,777 downwards.
GACCACGTACGAGTGCCCGGTCACCCAGCCGATGTCGGCGGCGGTCCAGAACACGTCGCTCTCCGGTTTGAGGTCGAATGCCGCCCAGTGCGTGTACGACGTGCCGACCAGGTAGCCGCCGGTCGTGTGCAGGATGCCCTTGGGCTTCCCGGTGCTGCCGGAGGTGTACATGATGTAGAGCGGGTGCTCGGCCGGGAACATCTCCGCCGTGTGCTCGGTCGACTGATTACCGACGAACTCGTGCCACCACAGGTCCCGCCCTTCGGTCATCTCGGTGTCTTGACCCGTGCGGCGGATGACCAGCACCTTGCGCACATCCGGGCACGACGTCAGTGCTTCGTCGACGGCGGGCTTCAGGCCAGCCGGGGCTCCTCGCCGATAGCCACCGTCGGCGGTGATGACGACCTCGACCCCGCAGTCTTGGATCCTCGACGCCAAGGCGTCGGCGGAGAAGCCGCCGAAGACGACGGTGTGCGGCGCGCCGATCCGGGCACAGGCCAGCATGGCCACCGCGGCCTCGGGGATCATCGGTAGATAGATGGCGACCCGGTCGCCCGCCTGCACGCCTAGCTCGGTCAGTGCGTTCGCGGCCTGCTTCACCTCATCGGTGAGCGCGGCGTACGTGATCGTCCGGGTATCGCCCGGCTCGCCCTCGAAGTGGAAGGCCACCCGGTCTCCGTTACCGGCCTCGACGTGTCGGTCCAAGCAGTTGTACGCCGCGTTTAGGGTGCCGTCGGCATACCACTTCGCGAACGGTGCGCCACTCCAGTCGAGGGTCTGCGTCGGTTCGGTGCCCCAGCTGAGCCGCTCGGCCTGCTTCGCCCAGAAGCCTTCGAAGTCGGCCGCCGCGTCGTCGTACGTCTGCTGCGTGACATTGGCGTGAGCAGCAAGGTCGGCGGGTGGGTCGAACCGCCGCTCCTCGTGCAGCAGGTTCGACAGGGTCTCTTGGCGGCCGGCGGTGTCGGAGCTCATCAGTTCCTCCTCGAGTGTTGAGCAGGCCCGAGCTCCGGTAGGCACCGACGCGCCAGGCATCACCCACCCTAGTAAGCCCGGGCCGGGTCATCGATACGGCCGGGGGTTGGCAGCTCCCTGGTCACAACCTGATCTCGACCGCGTCCGGATGTTCGGCGATGGCCAGCTGGGAATGGTCCACCGAAGCCCGCCAGCAGGAGGCCTGATATGGCAGCAGCAACGGCTCTGGCGGGCGCGCGACCGTGTCGTAGAGGTCGCCGACCTCGCTCAACAGCGCTTGTCGGGTCGCAGCGTCGAGCCGGGCCGTGCCTGGTCGGCGATCGACCATGTCCAGTAGTGCGGCCCGGGTGACGGGGATCCAGTTGCGGAAGTTGCGGCGCTCGGGATTCTCGAAGTAGGGACTGTCCGACACCGTCTCCACGGCATGCGTTCCGTAGTCACCGGTCACCGCTTCCGGATCCGCACTGCGGATCATGGCCAGCAGTCGTTTCACCCACGGGACCGTGTCGTCGCGGGTGTTGTAGGCAATCGCGATCCGTCCTCCCGGCTTGAGGACTCGAGCGATCTCGGTGAGGGCCAGACCAGGTGCGAAGCGATGCAGCGACTGCGAAGCGGTGACGACGTCGAAGTGGCAGGAGAAAAAGGGGAGCGCTTCGACCCGCGCCGCGACCGGGCGCGCGGTGGGCAGCCTTTCCGACAACGTGGCGACCACCCGCGGGTCGCGGTCGGCGCAGAACACCTCGTGACCCGCATCGAGGAGCATCTGGGCGAACCCCCCGGCGCCGGATCCCAGGTCGAGGACTCGCGTCGGGTGGTCGCCCAGCAGCCAGCCGACGGCGGCTGTCGGGTACGGCGAGCGGGGCACGCTGGGCATGGTGAAGACTCTAGTGTCCTGCGCGGGGCGACGGTGCGTAGCTCCGTGGGTCACCGGGATGGATCCCAATCTCGACGAAGGGGGTAGCTGGATCGCATGTCGATCGAGGAGAGCGCGTCGACTCGTAGGCGCTGGCCTCCGCCCTGGCGGGTGACCGACCGCCTGAGCGGCGGCGGGCATACATCCTGTCGCCTCTGCGCAGGACACTGACGTGCCAGATCCCCTCGCCGATCTTGCGCGGCTGGAAGGGGTGCCGTCGGAACTCGCCGCGGCCCGCGACAGCGTGGACGTCCTGCTGCGCGACCGGGGTCTGCGCAGCGTCAGCGCGGAGGAGTCGGCACGTGCCCTGCTCGCCAGCGCTCGAGGAACGGCCAGCCTGACTGCGGACGCTGACCGATGGCTGCCCGGCGCAGCTCGATTGTGTCGCGAACTCCCGGCGCTCGGCAGCCTGGTCCTGGTGTCGCCGGCCCAAGCCATGGCGCGAGCGCACGCCCTGGCGGGTTTTGCCTCGGTGCCGGATGCCAGGCTCGGCCAAGTGCGTGACGACGCCGAAGCGGCTCGGCGGATGGTGTCGCTCGCCCAAGTCCTGACGCGGCCGACCCAAGCGCCGGCGCTCGTGCTGGCGGCGATCGCTCATGCGGAGGTGGCGGTTGTCGCGCCTTTCGGGTCCGCCGATGGGCTGGTCGCGCGCGCGATGGAACACATGGTGCTGATCGCCACCGGCGTCGACCCGCTCGCTGTGGTGGTGGTGGAGGCCGGGCATGCCGCCGACCCCCAGGCGTACGTCCGTGCGCTGGATGCGTACGCGCTGGGGACCGTCGCCGGGGTCCGTAGCTGGATCGTGCACTGCGCGCGAGCATTGACGTTCGGCGTGGCTGCGTCACCCCTGGTGCGCTGAGCCCCGAAACTGTGCACGTCTGGCAGCGACACGCCGGTGAACAGTGCAAGACGTGCACAGTTCTTGGAAAGGCGGGTTCTTGGGGAAGGCGGGCCAGCAAGACCCCGGACGTGACTCGGCGCCCGCTACTGCGGGCGCCGCGCCTGCACGTTCCAACTCGAGTGACCAAGCGTGCTCGTCTGCTGTTGGCCAAGGCAAGCCTTGTGCTCAACGACCCGTCGTGGATGGGTGATCGCCGCGTGGGTGCTCGTTTGTCGTGCTTGACGCTGGCTCGTGCGATGACGACTGCGCGGGAATGCCTTCCGGCACTCCGAGGCTGAGCCTCGACACGCACTCAAAACCGACGAGTCAGAGTTCTTGAAAGACAGTTCTACCGTTCCGCCGCTTGCTTGAGAAGGCCTTACGCCAAAGAAGATCCTGTGAGTCGCCCATCAACCCGGTGTGCTGCCGCACATCAAGATCAACTCTTTCCCGTGATCGGTTTCGGTCGGCGATGGCTCCGACCCTCGAAGCGTCGCCGTGTCGTGGACTTGTCCACAGTTCGAGCGGCCGATCGTGGTTGTCCACAGGTACGCACTCGCGGTGAAACGATTGGCGGCCCCCGCAGCAGAGTCCTGACATGGAGATGTCTGTCCGGCCAGGGCTGCTGCTGCTGACCGCCGACGACCTGTTGCTCGACCACACTCTCGCGGTCTGCGCGGCTGCGGGGATCGAGCCGGAGGTCGTTGCCGACGCAGGAGCTGCTCGGGAGCAGTGGGCCAGGGCGACCCTGGTCATGGTCGGCGCCGATCAAACCGATGGCGTCGTCCAGCTCGGCCTGGCGCGCCGGAGCCAGATCCTCTTGCTGGGGCTCGACGACGGGCGCGACCTGACCGGGGCATCACTGCGACTGGGCGCTCCGATCGTGCAGCTGCCGGACGGAGCGGCAGAGCTGGTGGACACGCTGACCGGCCTGGCGGGACGGCCCCGAGACTGCGGTCGCGTGGTACTCGTGCTCGGTGGATCGGGGGGTGTCGGGGCCTCCACGATGGCTGCTGCGCTGGCCTTCGTCGCAGCCCGATCCGGCCGTCGGGCGGCAGTCATCGACCTCGACCCGATGGGCGGTGGCATCGATCTGTTGGTCGGTGCCGAGAGACTGCCGGGATGGCGCTGGCCGCGGTTGTCCTCGGCGCGAGGCCAGCTCGGCGATCTGAGCGGCCAGCTGCCCCACCTCGACGGCGTCGATCTCGTGGCGATGGGCCGGGGACTGGGCCGCGCGCAGGAGGTGCCGAGCGATCACGCCGTCGCCGCCGTGCTGAGTTCGACGGCGCGCAGCCACGATCTGATCGTGTTGGACGTCGGCCGCGGAGTGGGCATCAGCAGAGCCACGCTGGCCTTGGCCGATGTAGGACTGTTGCTGGTCACCGGTGACGTACGAGGGGTGTCCGCCGGGCGCGAAACGTACGTTCGGCTGGGTTCGGCCCATCCGGCGTCGGAGCACCTGTCGGCGGGAGCGACCTGGCACTTGTTGGTCCGGCGCCCGCGCTGCGGGGGGCTGAATCCGAACGATGCGGCCGACGGTTTCGATCCGCCGCTTCTCGGATCGCTCGACGACGACCCTGCTGTGGCGATCGCCGCCGAGCGGGGCGAGCCACCCGCGCGCCCGGCGCGCGGTCCGTTGGCCAGGCTGTGCCGGCACGTGCTGGACACGGCCGTGTGGCCGGATGCGGTCGCGGCATGACAGCACTCGACTCGGCGCCGTCGAACGCCGCGCAGGACGATCTGGATCCGCTGCGCACCCGTCTGGTCGGGCTCGGGCGGCTACCGACCGCGAGGGACGTCGCCGCGGCCATGCGCGCGGAAGGACGACTGGTCAGCGACACAGCGCTGGTTCAGACCTTGGAGGCACTTCGCCGCGGGAGTGTCGGAGCCGGCCCGCTCGAGCCGCTGCTCTGCGAGCCAGGCGTCACCGACGTGCTCGTCAATGGGCCCGACCAGGTTTACGTGGACCGCGGGCGGGGACTCGAACCGCGCGACGTGCGGTTCGGTTCTGACGACGAGGTGCGCCGCCTGGCCCAGAGACTCGCGGCCTCGGTCGGCCGCCGGCTGGACGACGCCGCCCCGTTCGTCGATGCACGGCTTCCCGACGGCACACGCGTGCATGCCGTGCTGGGCACCGTGGCGGCGCCCGGCACGTGCCTGTCGCTGCGCGTGCCGGCGAGCCGGACGTTCACCCTCACCGACTGCGTTGCGTCCGGGTCGCTGACGCCCGCCGCGGCGCAGGTGCTGGAGCGGGTCATCGCGGCCAAACTGGCGTTCTTGATCAGCGGGGGCACCGGCTCAGGCAAGACGACGCTGCTGGCAGCCCTGCTCGCGCTCGTGCCGAGCTGTCAACGGATCGTGATCGTGGAGGACTCTCGCGAGCTGTCACCCAACCACCCGCATGTGGTCCGGATGGAGGGCCGCCCGGTGAACACCGAACAAGCGGGCGCGGTCACGCTCACCGACCTGGTCCGGCACTCGCTGCGGATGCGGCCGGACCGGCTGGTCGTCGGCGAGGTCCGCGGCGCGGAGATCGCCGACCTGCTGTCGGCGATGAACACCGGTCACGAGGGCGGCTGCGGGACGGGACACGCAAACTCGGCGGCGGACGTACCGACCCGGTTGGAGGCGCTGGCTGCGCTCGGGGGTCTTGGGCGCGATGCACTGCACGCCCAGCTCGCCTCGGCGTTGCAGGTGCTGGTGCACATCACCCGCCGCCAAGGAGAACCGCGACGGGTCGAGGGGGTCAGTGTCTTGGAGCGCGATGCCACGAGCGGACTGGTCGTCACCGTGCCGGCTCTGGTCTTCGACGCCGACGGACGCACCCGAATGGGCCCCGGCGGCGAGCGACTGGAGAGGTTGCTGGGATGACGCTGCTGTGTGCGGTCCTGGTCGCGTCGTCGGTCGTCCTGCTGGTGCCGCCACCGGCTGCTCGCGGACTGTCCCGGCTCAGTCCGGTGGAGACCAGCGGGGTGGCAAGAAGAGGTGGACGTGGCACACGGGCGCTGGTGGTGGTCGCCGCCTTGCTGGTGGTTGTCGCGGCCGGCCTGACGGCCGGTGCCTCCGGTGCCGTCGTCGCCCTGGCGTCGACGATCGCCTGTTTCACGGCCGTCCGGCTGATCGGACTGCGTCGGAGGGGCCGAGCGTCCTCGGCCGCACGGACCGAGGTCGCGCATTCTTGCCGGGTGCTCGCGGGCCAGCTGAGGGTGGGCCGCATTCCGGCGGAGGCGCTGCGGGTCGCCGCTGCGGACTGCCCGGTGCTCTACCCTGCAGCCGCGTTGCTCGATCTCGGTAGCGACCCGGTGCCGCGATGGCGACTCGACGCGACGCTGGCCGGGCATGACGGTCTGCTGGTGCTGGCGCGGGCCTGGGAGGTCTCGAACAGGACCGGTGCGCCCCTGGCGCCGGCGCTGGAGCGGGTCTCGGAGGCGCTGAGCGAGGATGTGGCGATCGAACGGCTCGTCTTCGGCGAGGTGTCGGCCGCCCGGGCCACCGGCAAGATCATGGCTGCCCTGCCGCTGTGCGGGATCGGCATCGGCTACGTCATCGGCGGTCGGCCGCTCCAGTTCCTCGTGTCCGGCCCCCTGGGCTGGGCCTGTCTGCTGGGCGGTGTGCTCTTGGCGACCGCAGGCGTGTCGTGGATCGACTGGCTTTCCCGGTCGGCTCTGCAGAGTCAGGCGGTGCAGTGATCGATTCCTGGGCCCTCGGCGGGCTGTCCGCTGCCTTCGCAGCGCTGGCGGTGCTCGCCGCGATGCGGCGCCGAGCGGGGCGACGGCTGCCCGGGGGTTGGGCTGTGGAACCACCCTTACCGCTGACCGTGCCGACCTGGGCGCGGGCATCCCGACCATCGGGGTGGCGAGGGGTCCTGACCGGTCGTCTCGACGCGCCGTCGATCGGGCGCCGGCTCCTGGTGTCGGTCGGAGGAGCCGCGGCCGTCGGGTTGTTGCTGACGATGATGGGGTCGACACCGGTCTGGCTCGTGATGGTCACGTTGCCCGCGGTTGCCGGACTCGGGGCGGTTGGCCTCGGTCTGCTCGAGCCGGCCACGACTCGCCGACGGCAACGTCGGTTGATCATGGAGAGCCCGCAGGCGCTGGATCTCCTGGCGGCCTGCCTGGCGGCCGGTCTGCCGCCACGGAACGCGACTGCCGCCGTGGTGGCGGTCTTCGACGGACCGCTGGCCGAAGACCTGGGTTCGGTGGTGCGGGCCGTCGATGTCGGACTGGCCGACGCCGCGGCGTGGCGGGCGCTCCGCGGACATCCGCAGCTAGGCGAGGCTGCGCTCGACCTCGCGCGAGCCGTCGAGTCGGGCACGAGGATGGTCGAGACTCTCACCTACTACGCGCGTGAGGCCCGGCAGCGTCGGGCCGCAGCCGTGGAGAGCTCCGCCAAGGCTATCGGCGTTCGCTGTGTGGTGCCGATGATGATCTGTTTCGTGCCGTCGTTCATCCTGGTCGGCGTCGTGCCGGCGATCGTCTCAGCGTTCCTTGCGGCTGTGCCGCACGTGTTCTGAGCTCACCGCTGTCGATCGCGCCACTCTTTGCGCCACCTTTGTGCAGCAAGTGGGCGCGTGTGACAACTTCGATCGGCGTGTCGTTGTTGTTAGCGCCCACTTTCCCAGCTTGGGGGTCGGGGATGGGCGGCAGTTTTCCACAGGTCTGGATCGATCCGAAGTCTCATCCACAGATCCGCGTCGGGGTGAACGATTCCTCGCCTGCCGCGGAGTGTCTAGGTACATCCAGATCGGATGGGCGCCGCGGAAGGTGCCGGATAGGAAAGGACATCACATGTTCACCAACACCGAGCTCGCGATCATCGATGAGCTGGACACCTACTCGCCGGTCGGCGAAGGGGCAATCGGGATCGACGAGGAGTCCGCGCTGGAGGCTCGGCCCCAGACGTGGGCCCGCCGGGCGTACGAGCGCGGCATGGTCACGGCCGAGTGGGCGATCGGCGTGGTCGTCGCGGTCTCGCTGGCCGGCTTGTTGCTGCTCTTCATCGTCAAGGGTCCGGCCAAGGAAGTCATCACCGGGATCATCCTCAAGATCATCAACCAGGTGTCCGGGTGGGGTCTGAAGGGCGCCTGAAGGCCAGCTGTAGCAGCACGAGATCGGATGATCGCGATGGTGAAGCGGCATACGACATCGGCGCGGGGAATGGTGACGGCCGAGTTGGCCGTCGCCATCTCGGCCGCGGTGATCGTCATGGTCATGCTGTGCTGGGGAATCTTCCTGCTGGTGCTGCAGCTGCGACTGGTGGATACGGCGGGCGCGGTTGCTCGGCAGGCGGCACGGGGGGATCGGGCCGCAGCGGGTCGGGCGCAGGCGGCCGCACCGCGAGGAGCGACGATCCACACCGAGCGAGGTAAGGCGTCGACTCGGGTGACGGTCCGCCTCGAGGCCGATCCGTTCGGTCAGCTGACCCCGACCGTGCGGCTCGGCGCCAGGGCGGAGGCCACCAACGAGCCGGGGGTCGGGGGATGAGATCGACCTCGGAGCGGGGAGCGGCCACGTTCGTCATGGTGGGCGTCTTGGCCGTCGTGATCAGCCTGGCGCTGGCGGGGACGATCATGGGTGGTCATGTCGTCGCCATCCATCGGGCGCGTTCGGCCGCTGATCTGGCGGCCCTGAGCGGGGCGGCGGCGTTCGCCCAGGGTGGTGATGCGTGCCGAGCAGCAGGACGGACCGCGACAAGCAACGGCGCGTCGCTTCTCAGCTGTGATCGGGTCGGCGATCAGCTCGACTTCGTGGTCACCGCACGGGTGCGGGTCGGTATCGGGCGGTCCACTCTCCGGATGCCGCGCTCGGTCGAGGCGATCGCGTACGCCGGTGCGGAGTCGCAGTGACCTCGTGACGACGATCGCCCTCCGGCACCGATCCGGCCGCGAGGGCGGTTCACCGATTTCCGCGTTCGGTCAGCACGTGCACGGGGGCGCGCGACGGCCGAGGTCTCGACCTGGTGGGGACAGACACACCACTAACCTCTGGGGATGAGTGCGGTTCACCAGCTCAGTCGTCAGCAGGCCAGACGGATCGCCGTTCAGGCGCAGATGCTGGACAAGCCGCGTCCGACGGACCTGCTCGATGTGGTCCGCCGGCTCACGCTGTTGCAGATCGACCCGGTCGCCGCGGTGGCACCCAGCGCCGATCTGGTGGCGTGGAGCCGGATTGGCTCGACCTACCGGCCCGCCGATCTGCAGGCGGCCCTGGCAGATCGTCGACTGATCGAGCTGCGCGCCATGATCCGATCGGCCGAGGACCTCGTGCTGTATCGCGCGGACATGGCCGAGAGACTGGCCGGCGGCGCGCTGAAGCGCTGGCAAGAGGGCGGACGCGCCTGGGTCGCGAAGAACGACGCGTGCCGGCGCGACATCCTCGGCCGCCTCGAAGAATCCGGTCCGTTGCCGTCGCGTGAGCTGCCGGACACCTGTGTGGTGGCATGGTCGTCGACCGGCTGGACCAACAACAAGAACAGGACCAAGATGCTCGAGCTGATGGAGCTGAGCGGCGAGGTGGCGATAGCGGGCCGTCGGGGACGGGAGCGATTGTGGGATCTTGGCGAGCGGGTCCATCCCGACGAGCCGATCGTGCCGTCCGAGGAGGCCATCCGACGCCGCAACGCGAAGCGGCTGCATTCGCTCGGGCTGGCCCGCGAGCGCAGCCAGGAGACTCCGGTCGAGCCCATGAACGTCGCCGATGTCGGCGAACCGGCGACGGTGGAGGGCGTCAAAGGAACCTGGCGGGTGGATCCGACCTACCTCGGTCGGCCCTTCTCCGATCGGCCCTTCTCCGGTCGGGCGGCGTTGCTGTCGCCCTTCGACCGGCTCGTCCATGATCGTCTGCGCGCCGTCGAGCTCTTCGACTTCGATTATCAACTCGAGATGTACAAGCCGGTGGCCAAGCGGCGGTGGGGCTACTACGCGCTGCCGATCCTGTACGGGGACAGGCTGGTCGGGAAGCTGGACGCGACCGCTGACCGCAACGCTGGCATCCTGCGGGTCGACGCCGTGCACGAAGACGTTCCATTCACGAAAGCGATGAGCACTGCCATCGACCGCGAGATCGGAGATCTCGCCCGATGGCTCGAACTCGCACTCGTGATGCCGGGCTGACGCCGCTCAGCCGGTCCGGCCCGACCGGCCTAATCGTCGCCGGTGATCTTGTCGATCTCGGTGAGCCAGCCCTGACGCTCGGCCGCCGTCGTCCCCGTCTGATCGCGACCGACGGATTCGCTCGTGTCGGATTCAGCTTCGGTCCGCGCGGTCGTGGTCGAGGAGGTGACGGCGCCCTGTGCCTTCGCTTCCCTCCTGAACGTGCGGACCTCCTTACGGCGGGCCATCGACCGCCGAACGCCGGTGCGAAGCAGGAAGAGGGCCACGATCAGCACGACCATGGTGCCCGCGCCGGTGAAGAAGACGGCCGGTGTGGTCACCGGAATCTGCGCACCGAAGATCGACAGATCAACCGCGACCGGATTGCTGACCACCACGGCGACGCTGAACAAGATCACGATGGCGAGCAGGATCAGCGCGATGGGGACCATGTGGCCATTATTGCCCCGGGATCGGCATGTCTTTGGTGATCAGATCGAGCAGCAGCGCGGCGGTGGCTTTGTCCAACGGGCGCCCGGTCGTGCTGCAGGCTGCCGACACCACACACCCTGGACACCCGTTGGCACAGTCGCAGGTGCTGGCCAACTCGGCCGCAGCGACGAGCCACCGCTCGGCGACCTCGTACCCGTGTTCGGCGAATCCTGCTCCACCCTCCGTCGCGTCGTGCACGATGACGGTCAGCAGCCCGGTGTCGGGGTGGATGAGGGCACTCGCGCCACTGATGTCCCAGGGATCGCAGGGCGCGTACGCGGGCAGCAGGTTCAGCCACGCGTGTTCGGCGGCATGCGCGCCGGCCGCGAGCTGGGTCAACCCGATCTCTTCCGTGACCCGAGCGGCATCGAGGGTCCACCAGACACCGGTGGTGCGCACGATCCGCTCGGGCAGGTCGAGCGGCGTGTGGTCCCACACGGTGTTGGTCTCCGGGTCGCGGCGGAGATAGCCGGTGACCCGGCTGCAGACCTCGACCGGTCCCGTGGCGACGCGGCCGCAACCGCTCTGTCGGCCGGCCGACTCGTCGAGGATTCTGATCTCGGTGTCTCGCTGCGGCGACGTCAGGTAGCCCGGCTGGGCCGGTCGGACGAAGATCTCCGGCCCGCCGTCTTCGGCCGGTTCACACAGGTACGTATCGCCCCGGTGCACGTACACCGCACCGTCGTGTGCGCAGAGGTCGGCCGTACCCGCGTCCACGACGCCGACGATCCGGCCGGTGTCGGGTTCGATCAGGTCGATCCGGGCGCCGGCGGCGCGGAGGTCGATACGTCGGTCCGCCGATCCGGCGGCCGTGGGATACCACCCATTGGGACGGTGGCGTAGCGCGCCGCCACGCGCCAGAGCACTGACCATCGTCGACGTGGTCGGCCCGAAATACTGTGCGTCGCGCTCGGTGAGCGGCAGTTCCTGGGCGGCGGCCAGCAGTTGAGGTCCGAGGATGTGCGGATTCGCGGGGTGGAGCACCGTCGCCTCCACCGGGCGATCCACCAAGGTGTCGGGGTGGTCGAACAAGAAGCGGTCCAACGGGTGCCGACCGGCGACCAGCACCACCAACGCGTCGGCATCGCGACGGCCTGCCCGCCCGGCCTGCTGCCAAAAGCTGGATCGGGTGCCCGGGAAGCCGTCGATCACGACGGCATCCAAGCCGACGACGTCGACTCCGAGTTCGAGAGCGTTCGTGCTGGCCACCCCGCGAACCTCACCGCTGCGCAGCCCCTCCTCGATTGCTCGGCGATCCGACGGAAGATAGCCCGCACGGTAGGACTCGATCCTCGTCCGATCATCGCTGCCGAGCTGACGGGCCCGGATCGCAACGGTCTCGGCGGACCGGCGGGATCGGGTGAAGGTCAACGTCTGGCGACCGGAATCCACGCATCGGCGCAGCAATGTGGCGGCCAACTCATCCGAGCGGTCGGTCGGTTCCACCATCAACAGCTCGCGAGCCGGTCGGGCCGAATCGTCCGCGTCGACGATCACGATCCGTCCCGGCTCCACCCCGATCAGTCGGGCCGCCGACTCCGTGGGCTCGGCCGTCGTGGCTGCTGCGAGCAGGAACACCGGGTCGGCGCCGTAATGGTGGGCGACCCGCCGAAGCCGGGCGAGGACGGCAGCGACCTGGGCGCCGAACACACCGCGGTAGCGGTGGGCCTCGTCGACGACGACGTAACGCAGACGACGCAGCAACGGTGCCCAACGCTGGTGCTGCGGCAGGACCGAGTGGTGCAACATGTCCGGGTTGGTGAGCACGTACGTCCCCCAGTCCCGCACCCAGTCCCGGGCGGCCGGCTCGGTGTCGCCGTCCAGGGTGGCAAGGCGCCACCCGCGTGGTCCGAGCGCTCGGGCGGCTCGGAACTGGTCGTGGGCGAGCGCCTTGGTCGGCGACAGGTACAGGGCACTGTGCGGTCGCGGACCGGCGGTCCCGAGGCCGGACGACGGACCCGCGAGCAGACCCGACCCCGCCGCCCGATCGCCCGGTCGGTGCGGCCCCACAGCGTCGGACCCACCGAAAGTCGCGGCGAGCACCGGCATCAGGTAACCCAAGGACTTTCCGGACGCCGTGCCGGTGGCCAGCATCACGTGCCGGCCCGCGAAGGCCGCGTCGGCGGCAACCGCCTGATGTCTCCACGGCGCGCCGATCCCTGCGGCGGCGAGGCCGGCGATCACCTCACAGGGTAGCCAGGTCGGCCAGTCGACCGTGTGGCCGCGCCGGGCCGGCCAGGAATAACGCCGTACGAATCGTCCGTCCAGACCCAGATCGGCCGTCAGATCGCGCCCGGGCGGCGCGGCTCTGAAGTCGACGGGGAGCTCGGTCACACGTTCAGCCTGGCACGCGCGGCCGACACTCACCTGCCAAGAGAGAGGACCCAAAAGAGAGGACATGATGCCCGACTAGGCCGAATTCGTTGCGTTGCCGCGAATTGTCGAGCGAACTGTGTGGGGCCGTACATGGCTGTCGGCCCATCTCGCTAGACTCCGCCCTGGCGTGCCCCGAAGGTCGTGAGGCCGCCGTACGTGTCTTGAGAGGACAATGGATGTCCGTGGTTCCAGCCCTGTCGATAACTCCACTGCAGGTCGAACTGTCCGGGATGAACCTCACCTTCGTCGCGATCGTGGGGGTCATCGCGATCCTTGCGCTGGTGATGGCGTTCTACTTCCGCCGCGAGGTTCTCGCTGCCAGTGAAGGCACCGAGAACATGCAGCTGATCGCCCAAGGCGTGCAAGAAGGGGCGAGTGCCTACCTCGGACGGCAGTTCCGGACCCTGGCTGTCTTCGCGGTCGCCGCTTTCATCCTGCTGCTGTTCCTGCCCGCCCACGGTGACGCCGGATTCGGGTCTTGGACGCTGAAGGTCGCCCGGTCGATCGCGTTCCTGGCCGGTGCCACCTTCTCCGGTCTGATCGGCTACATGGGCATGTGGCTCGCTGTTCGGGCGAACGTCCGCGTGGCCGCCGCCGCTCGTGACGGAGGACGGGACCCGGCAATGAAGCTGGCGTTCCGGACCGGCGCGCACGTGGGCATGGCCACAGTCGGCCTCGGACTGCTGGGCGCATCGATCGTGGTGCTCATCTTCAGGAGTGACGCGCCGACCATCCTCGAGGGCTTCGGCTTCGGCGCGGCCATGCTCGCCATGTTCATGCGTGTCGGTGGGGGCATCTTCACCAAGGCGGCCGACGTCGGTGCCGATCTGGTCGGCAAGGTCGAGCAGAACATCCCCGAGGACGATCCCCGCAACGCAGCCACGATCGCCGACAACGTGGGCGACAACGTCGGCGACTGCGCCGGCATGGCCGCCGATCTGTTCGAGTCCTATGCGGTGACGCTGGTCGCGTCCCTGATCCTGGGCAAGGCGGCCTTCGGTTCGGCCGGTCTGGTCTTCCCGCTGATCGTGCCCGCGATCGGCGTCATCACCGCCATCATCGGGATCTTCCTCACCAAGCCGCGGGCCGGCGAGAACGGCCTGCGGACGATCAACCGCTCGTTCTACCTGTCCGCGGTCATTTCGGCCGTGCTCTGTGCGATCGCGGCGTTCGCCTTTCTGCCGTCACGCTTCGCCGACCTCGGCGTCGACAACCGCTTCGCCGGACCGATCGACGACCCGCGGATCGTCGCGATCGGCTCGGTCGTCATCGGGATCGTGCTGGCCGTCATCATCTTGTCGCTGACCGGTCGCTACACCGGCACCGAGCACCGGCCCGTGCGGGATGTCGCCAAGACCTCGCTGACCGGTGCAGCCACCGTGGTGCTGTCCGGTATCGCCCTCGGTCTGGAGTCTGCCGTCTACACCGCAGTGGTGATCGCGGCCGCAGTCTTGGGGGCGTACCTCCTGGGCGGTGCCGGGGTCGTGTCACTGTTCGCCATCGCCTTGGCCGGTTGCGGACTGCTGACCACGGTCGGCGTGATCGTGGCGATGGACACCTTCGGCCCGGTCTCCGACAACGCGCAGGGCATCGCCGAGATGTCCGGCGACGTACACGGCGAGGGATCCAAGATCCTCACCGAACTCGACGCCGTCGGCAACACGACCAAGGCCATCACCAAAGGCATCGCGATCTCCACCGCCGTGCTCGCAGCGACCGCGCTGTTCGGCTCCTACACCGATTCGATCCGCACCGTGCTGGTCGATCGATACAACGCCTTCGAGCTCCAGTCCGTCGGGTTCGCGCCCCCGACGCTGGTGGGGATCATCCTCGGCGCCTCGGTGGTGTTCCTCTTCTCCGGTCTGGCGATCAGCGCCGTCGGTCGCGCCGCCGGCGCCGTCGTCTACGAGGTGCGTCGGCAGTTCCGGGAGATCCCCGGGATCATGGAGGGCACGGGCAAGCCCGAATACGGCCGTGTCGTGGACATCTGCACGCGGGACTCGCTGCGTGAGCTGGCCACTCCGGGTCTGCTGGCCCTGATGGCGCCGATCGCGGTCGGTTTCGGCCTCGGTGCTCCGGCGCTGGCGGGCTACCTCGCCGGTGCCATCGCGTGCGGCACCTTGATGGCGGTCTTCCTCGCCAACTCCGGTGGGTCGTGGGACAACGCCAAGAAGCTGGTCGAGGACGGCTATCACGGCGGCAAGGGTTCGGAGGCGCACGCCGCCACCGTCATCGGCGACACCATCGGCGACCCGTTCAAGGACACCGCCGGACCGGCGATCAACCCGCTGATCAAGGTGATGAACCTGGTCGCGTTGCTGATCGCGCCGGCCGTCGTGGCGCTCTCGCCGCTGAGCGCAACTCCGTCGGGTTGGCGCTACGTGATCGCGCTCGTCGCGCTGGCGATCGTGGTGGCCGCCGTCGTGGTGAGCACGCGTCGCCAGGTCGGCATCGGCGGCGATGAGCCGACCGAGCCACCTGCCGCTCCGCCGCTGGAGTCCGGTTCGCAGACTCCGGAGACCCACCCGGTCCAGCCGAGTGGGGAGCGCGAGGCCAACCGGGCCAAATGATCTAACCGTCGGCCCCGATGCGCTCGACGACTGGAGCGCAGGGGATCGCTCGGCACGGCCGAGTCAGGTTTGGTCCGCCCGGTCAGAATGACTGAACCATGAGCACCCCACAGCAGCCCCACCCGCATTCCCCTGCCACGTGGTCGCCGATTCCGCAACAGGACGGCTGGCGCACCGGTGTCGTGCCGGGGCCCGATGTCGTGCCTGCGCCGGGTGTCGTGCCTGCGCCCGGTGTCGGGCCCGCGCCGGGTGCACTCTGGGACGCCGGGCAGGCCCGTTGGCTACCGCCCGGAACCTATCCCCATGGCCCGGCTGCGCCGGCCGGCCTCAGCGCGATGCCGGACGAGCCGCGAACCTATCCTCAGATGCTTCGCGGACCACGCCGACGCTGGTGGCGTCCACTGCTCGCGCTGCTCATCGCCTTGCCGATCGCGCTGGCCGCCCAAGTCGTGGCGTTCATTCCACTGGTCGCCTTCGGTGCCGCCACCCGCGGAACGAGCGGTCTCGGGAACTGGCTCCTCACGTCGATGAACGGTCTCGCAGCCGGCAAGATCGACGCGGCGGGCTTCTTCTACGTCAACCTCGGCCTCATCGCCCTCATCCCAGCTGCCGGTCTGTCCATCTGGGTTGCTCATCACATCCGACCGAAGTTCGTGAGTTCGGTGGTGGGCGGATTCCGTTGGCGCTGGCTGCTGCGCTGTCTGGTCGTGGTGGTTCCGGTCTGGGCGATCTACATCGGGATCGGCCTGCTGCTGGACACCCCGGCTACGGACCGGCCGACGGAATGGATCACCCTGCTCGTCCTGGTCGTGCTCATGACGCCGCTGCAAGCAGCCGGTGAGGAGTACCTCTTCCGCGGGTGGATCCTGCAGAACGTGGGTTCGTGGTTCAAGCGGCCGATGCTCAGTCTGGTGTCCGGGACCGTGGTGTCGGCAGTGGCGTTCAGTGCCGCACACGGCAGCCCCGACCCGTGGATCCTGGGCAGTCTCGCAATCTTCGCGATCTCCTGCTGCCTGCTGACCTGGCGTACGGGAGGGCTCGAGGCGGCGGTCGCGATCCATGCGGTCAACAACATCGCTGCCTTCGCTGCCGTGCTGAACTTCGGCGGCTGGGACGAGGCCTTCATCGGCGGCGATTCGAAGGGCGATCCCGTTCAGTTCGGCATCGACGCCGCAGTGCAGTTGGCCGCCTTCGCCCTGATCTGGTGGCAGGCGAAGCGGATCAAGATCAGCCGGCACTATCGCCCGGGGATGCCGCTGATCTACCGAGACGGCCCGGCTGCCGGTCCGCCGTCGGGTTCGGGCGGCGGAGACGGCGCGCAACTGGTGCCCGTATCGCAGCCGCTCCCTGGGACGTACGC
This sequence comes from Propionibacteriales bacterium, assembly GCA_038257965.1. Lineage (GTDB taxonomy): Bacteria > Actinomycetota > Actinomycetes > Propionibacteriales > Propionibacteriaceae > Microlunatus. The sequence goes on along the minus strand of JBBSQJ010000020.1, from coordinate 10,124 downwards.
CTGGGAAGATGCAGAGGAAGGTCGAGACCCGCAGCGGAGGTAGCGAATGGGCGCATACGCCGAGGAGTACGCACGCAGCATCGCCGATCGGGAGGCGTTCTGGGCCGACCAGGCCGAGGCGATCGACTGGTTCGAGCGACCCGTCCGAGTGCTGGACGACACAGACGCTCCGATCTACCGGTGGTTCAGTGGCGGGCGGCTGAACACCTGCTACAACGCCCTCGACCGGCACGTGATCCGCGGCGCCGCGGACCGTGACGCACTGATCTTCCACTCCGCGGTCACCGGCCGGCGGCGCACGTACAGCTATGCAGAGCTCTTGGAGCGGGTCGCGCAGTTCGGAGGTCGCTACGTCAACTGGGCATCGAGCCCGGCGATCGGGTGGTCATCTACATGCCGATGGTGCCGGAGGCGGTCATCGCGATGCTGGCCTGCGCGCGGGTCGGTGCGATCCACTCGGTCGTCTTCGGTGGCTTCGCCCCGGCCGAGCTGGCCAGCCGGATCGACGACGCACGGCCGAAGCTGATCGTCGCCGCTTCTTGTGGGTTGGAGGGAAGCAGGGTCGTCCCCTACCAGCCGATGGTGGAGGCCGCACTGGCCCGGACCGAGCACCAGCCGAACTACTGCGTCGTCTTCCAACGCGACGAGCTCCGGGCCGATCTCGTGGAGCCTCGCGACATCGACTTCGCGTCGCTGATGCGGCCGGGATCGTTCGAGCCGGCCACGTGCGTCGAGCTCGAGGCGATCGACCCGCTCTACATCCTCTACACCTCCGGCACCACCGGTAAGCCCAAGGGCATCGTCCGCGACCACGGCGGCCATGCCGTCGCGCTGGCCTATTCGATGCGCACGATCTACGACATCGGTCCCGGCGACGTCATGTTCACCGCCAGCGACATCGGTTGGGTAGTCGGTCACTCCTACATCGTGTACGCGCCCCTGCTGGTCGGCGCCACCACCGTTCTGTACGAGGGCAAGCCGGTCGGCACCCCCGATGCCGCGGCGTTCTGGCGGGTCGTCGCCGAACACCGGGTGAAGGCGATGTTCACCGCACCTACCGCGATCCGGGCGATCCGCAAGGTTGATCCGGGCGGGGCCCTGATGGCCGACTACGACCTGTCCAGTCTCCAGACGTTGTTCCTGGCCGGGGAACGGCTGGACCCGGACACGTACGCCTGGGCCGCAGACCAGCTCCGCGTGCCGGTCATCGACCACTGGTGGCAGACCGAGACCGGCTGGCCGATCGTGGCCAACCCACGTGGACTCGAGCCGCTGCCGGTCAAGGCCGGATCACCGACCGTGCCGGTGCCCGGCTACGACCTGGCGATTCTCGACGGAGCCGGTGATTCGGCGCGGCAGGGCACGGACGGCGCGATCTGCATCAGGCTGCCGCTGCCACCCGGCACGCTGACGACCATCTGGGGTGACGATCAGCGTTACGTCGACAGCTACCTCTCGACCTTCCCGGGCCACTACCTGAGCGGAGACGGCGGGTATCTCGACGACGACGGGTACGTGTTCGTGATGGGCCGCACCGACGACGTGATCAACGTCGCCGGCCACCGGCTGTCGACGGGTTCGATGGAGGCGGTGCTGGCGTCCCACCCGGCGGTGGCCGAGTGCGCGGTGATCGGCGTGGCGGACGACGTCAAGGGTCAACGGCCGCGCGCCCTGGTCGTGGTCAAGTCCGGCGTCGAGAACGACCCGGAGGCGCTGGCCACCGAACTGGTCGCCCTGGTCCGCAGCGAGATCGGTGCGGTCGCGGCACTGCGCCAGGTGGACATCGTCCCCGCACTGCCCAAGACCCGATCCGGCAAGATTCTGCGCAAGACGATGCGCGAGATCGCCGACGGGTTGCCCGGCGTCGTACCCTCCACGATCGAGGACCCGTCCGTCATCGACACCCTCCGACCCGTCCTTCGGCCGCCCGGCTGATTGAGGAAACTGGGCTCCGACTACGCCTTTCGACCCCGCAACCCGTGCAGGTCGCGCCACTTTCCGGAAGGGGACACGCGATGGTGATGGACAGATTCCAGGGGCGGGTCGCCCTGGTCACGGGTGCCAGCCGTGGGATCGGTTACGCCGTCGCGCGACGGATCGTTGCCGAGGGCGGCTCGGTCGTCATCACGGCCCGTGAGCCGGTCGCGCTGGACGCCGCGGTGGCTGAGCTGGGGGGCAGGGCCAGCGGAGTGGCCGGACGGGCCGACGACGCGGAACATCGCGCTGCCGTCTTCGCTCAGATCGCCGAGCGACACGGTCGGCTGGATCACCTGGTCAACAACGCCGGAATCAACCCGTCGTACGGCCCCCTGCTGGACGTCGACGCTGACGCCGTCCGCAAGATACTCGAGGTCAACGTGCTCGGGGCGTTGGAGTGGACCCGGGCTGCCGTCGTCGCCGGCCTCGGCAGCTCGGTGGTGAACATCGCCTCGATCGCCGGCGTCGCGGCGAGCCCGAACATCGCGTGCTACGGCGTCTCGAAGGCGGCGCTGATCAATCTGACCGCGCAGTTCGCGGCCGAGCTCGCCCCCGACATCCGGGTCAACGCCGTCGCCCCGGCGGTGGTCAAGACCAAGTTCGCCCGGGCACTCTACGAGGGGCGAGAGGAACAGGCGGCTGCCCGCTATCCGCTGAAGCGGTTGGGGGAGCCGGTCGACGTGGCCGGGCCGGTGGCCTTCCTGCTCAGCGAGGATGCGGCTTGGGTGACGGGTCAGACGTTGCTCATCGACGGTGGTTCGTCCCTCCGCAGCCTGGGCTGAGCACGACACCGCTTTGAGCCGACGCACGTCTTGACGCTGTGCTGGAAGACGCCGCTGCACCGGAGCCGCCGAGTGACGCTGGCGGACCGATCAGGTGCGCAGCTGAGCCCGCCCGAGGCCGGCCAGGTGCACCTCGTCCGGGCCGTCGGCGATCCGGAGCGTCCGAACTCCGGCGAACAGCTCCGCCAGCGGAGTGTCCGCCGACACCCCGGCGGCGCCGAACACCTGGATCGCATGGTCGAGGATGCGCTGCACGGCGCGCGGCACCGCGATCTTGATGGCCTGGATCTCGGTCATCGCCCGGCGATTGCCGACGGTGTCCATCAGCCACGCCGTCTTGAGCACCAGCAGCCGAAGCGCCTCGAGCTCGATCCTGGCCTCGGCCACCCATTCCCGGATCACGCCCTGTTCGGCGAGCGTCCGTCCGAACGCGACCCGCCGGTTGGCCCGCTCCCTGACCAAGGCCAGCGCACGTTCGCCGATCCCGATCGCACGCATGCAGTGATGGATCCGACCCGGCCCGAGCCGTGCCTGGGCGATCGCAAACCCGTCGCCCTCACCGCCGATCAGGTTGGCTGCCGGCACGCGTACGTCGACGAACCGCACCTCGGCATGACCGCCGTGGTCGCGGTCGTCGTAGCCGAACACCGACAGCGGCCGGACGATTTCCACCCCCGGCGTGGCCCGCGGCACCAAGATCATCGACTGCTGACGGTGCCGCTCCGCGGACGGGTCCGTCTTGCCCATCACGATGAAGATCGCCGCGTCCGGATTCATCGCCCCGGTGGACCACCACTTGCGCCCGCTGACGGCGTAGGAGTCGCCGTCACGCCGGATCCGGGTCTCGATGTTGGTGGCATCGCTGGACGCCACACCCGGCTCGGTCATGCAGAACGCGGAGCGGATCTCGGCCGCCAGCAACGGATCGAGCCACTCCCGCTTCTGCTCCGGGGTGCCGAAATCGTTCAAGACCTCCATGTTGCCGGTGTCGGGCGCGTTGCAGTTGAACGCCGGCGGAGCCAGGCGGGGACTCCAACCGCTGACCTCCGCGATCGGGGCGTACTGCAGGTTGGTCAACCCGGCGCCGGCGGCACCGGGCAGGAACAGGTTCCACAAGCCCTGCGCCCGGGCCCGGACCTGCAGATCTCGCACGATCGGGCGAAACGTCCACTCAGCCGGCGTCGCGGCGACCTGCTCGTGCAGCACCGGCTCGGCCGGCAGGACGTGCTCGACGAGGAAGGTTCGGGCCTGGGCGGTGAGCTCCCGGCTGCGTACGTCCGGTGCGAAGTCCATCAGCGGCCTGCCTGCATCTCTTGCATGCCGGGCCACCCTCGGGCCTGCAGAGCGAGCGGCTCGACCAGTTCGCCGATCCGCTCGAACCCTGTTCCGACGGTCTCGCCGGCCTGATAGCGGAAGTGGATCCCTTCGGCGATCACCGCGATCTTGTACGCGGCGAAAGCGCGATACCAGAGAAGGTCCGGCACCGCGATCTCGGCTCGCTCCGCGTAGGCATCCACCAGCTCCTCGAAGGTCGGATAACCCGCGGCGGGATCGACCGCGCTCGGCACGACCTGGGAGAAGGGGCCGGGGAGTCTCGAGATGTCCCAGTACAGGCCGAAGATGCCGAGGTCGACCAGCGGATCGCCGATGGTCGCCATCTCCCAGTCCAGGATGGCCGAGAGACGTGGCCGATCGCCAGCACCGACGACCAGCGCGTTGTCCAGCCGATAGTCACCGTGCACGATCCCGGAGCGGACGGACCGCGGAACGTCCGCGGCGAGACGATCCTGCAACGAGTCGAGTTGCGGCGTCTGGCGTGAGCGCGAAGCAGCGAGTTGCCGGCGCCAGGTGAGGAGCTGACGGTCCAGATAGCGGTCGGGCCGGCCGAAGTCCGCGAGACCGACCGTCGCCGGATCGATCGCGTGGAGGTCGGCGAGCACGCGAGCGAGGTCGATGCCGAGGGATTGTGCACCGGTCGGGGTCAGTTCGGCGTTCTGGCCACGATCGACGAGCACCCGCCCCGCAGCCCGCTCCATCAGGAGGAACGTCGTGCCGGTGACCTGGTTCGCGTCGCTGTCGTCGACGAGGTCCACCACGACCGGCACCGGCACGCTTGTCGTGGCCAGGGCCGAGATCACCCGTTGTTCCCGACGCATGTCGTGCGCGCTGGTCAGCACGTGACCCAGCGGCGGGCGGCGCAGAACGAGTGGGATCGTCGCGCCGGTGATCGCGTAGGTCAGATTGCTTCGGCCGCCCTCGATGATCGTCGCGCTGAGCGGTCCGTCGGCGAGATCGGGATGCGCGGCCCCGAGCCAGGCCGCGAGTCCCGCGACCTCAAGCCCCGGCACCTCGGTCATGATCTGTTCATCCTCGCAGGCCACGCCCGACTCTCCCCCGGGCCACCCCCGGGAAAGTGTGCGCTTGTGACAACTTCCACCGGCGTGTCGCTGTCGTTGGCGCACACTTTCCGGGAACGGGGGGACGGTGACCACCGAGCGCCCGCCGCTACTGCGGTGCCAGCACTCGCTTGGCGTACGGCGTCAACAGCGGTTCGACCGTTCCCCACGGCACGGCGTACTGCCGAAGGCCGTGCGTTCCCAACTGGTAGTCGCCGAAGAAGAAGATCATTCCGGTCAGGTTGGTCTGCCAGTTGGCCCAGTTGGCCTTCCTCGGCGCCAGGCCGGACCGGTCGATACCGGAGGACTGCTCGCCCGCGGACTTCAAGATCGCCGGCTCGAGCTTCTTGTACGCCTGGGTCGGGTGGGTGAAGACCCGCTCGAGCGTGATCGGCTTCTTGTCGGCGACGTCGATCACGGTCGTCGTCACGTAGTTGGACGGGTGGGCGGTGCCTTCGACGTAGTCCGAGTAGGTGATCCTCACCTGCGCCGTCCGTCCGTCGTTGGTCACCACGACGCCCTCGCCCTCCAGTCGACGTTTGTCGCCGGCGTCTGCGCGACCAGCCCTCTTGCTCTGCCCGATCAGGCCGTTCACGGCCGCTCGTACTCGCTTGTTGACCTCCGCGGCGGCCGGCGTACCCGTGAACCTCGGCACCCGGATTCGCCATGAGACGCTGCCGGACCGGCCCGCGATGACCATTTCGGCGCTCCGCAGTTTCGCCGGCGCGGAGGACTCGTCGGGCAGGCTCGGCTCGAAGACCGGTCCAACGCTGACCGAGGAAGCAGCACTCGTCGCCGCGGGGGTCGGGGCAGGTGGCGTCGCCGACGGCTGGGGCGCGGTCGGCGGGTCGGACGCCAGCGGCACGCAACCGGTCCCAGCGAGACAGAGCAGGACGGTCGCGGCCAGCGCGCCGACACTCGCACGAAATGGCAACGATGAACGGGTTGGCGTGGACGGCGTCGTCATGGTCTCCGCTCCGGTTGGGGCGCGACGGTCGCGTTCCGGCCCGCCACCGCTCGGGACCAAGCCTAAGCCGATGCGCGGTGGGTTGCGGGCGTCGTGGCATAGCTTCGTCGTGCGAATCGAGGACGACGTACCAGCGGTACCGGCACGCCCATCGGAAACTGTCGGCGCGCGCTGCCAGGATCAGTGTCAGCTCGCCACGGAAAGGACACTTCGATGCCCGGCAATCCGCCGTCGACCAGCACCGAGACCGACGCCTTACTGGCCTATCTCAGCCAGCAGCGGGATGGCCTGAAGTATGCGGCGTACGGCTTGACCGAGCAGCAAGTCCGATCCAGACCGACCAGCAGCCGGCTCAGCGTGGGCGGGCTGATGAAGCACGCCGCGCTCACCGAGCGGAGTTGGATCGCGGTCATTCGGGGCGACTCGAGCATGGGCGAGGACGCGTACGTCGACAGCTTCGCCATCGACGACGACGAGACGGTCGGTTCGCTGCAGACGCTGCTCGACACGGTCGGCGACGAGACCGCCGCGGCAGTAGCTGCGCTGGACAACCTCGATGTGCGGGTGCAACTTCCGCCCGCACCGTGGTTCCCGAGCAACCCGGACGGCTACCAGGCACGGTGGATCTTTGCTGCACCTGCTCGAGGAAACCGCTCGGCACGCCGGACACGCGGACATCATCCGCGAACACATCGACGGCGCCACGATGTATGAGTTGATGGCCGGCGCCGAGGGCTGGCCGGAGACGGACTGGATCAAACCGTGGCGAGCGCCGAAAGGCTGAAACCGAGCATCGATGGTTCCGGCTCGACGGGGCCGTGCGCCGCTGGTCAGCGCCGGAGCAGGCGTGCGGCGAACAGATGCACGTCGATCTCGGCCGCAGCCGCGCCGCGGCGAATCGTATCGTGGGCGTCCTCGGGAAGTTGGCCCTGGCCGATCAGGAACCCGACGGCTCGGTTGATGCTGGACAGTTCAGCCACTCCGACCAGGCCGGAGATCAGCGACGGCGGAGGGAGATCGCCGTCCAGTTCGATGACGGGTCGAGCATTGTTGGCTGCACGTGGCCCACCGCCGGGGACGGGTCGGTGTGTGGTGGTCGCCAGACCGACGCTGTAGCTCAGGTCTGCGGCGAGGTCGACCAGTGCACCGGGGGTGGCGGCGTAGAACCCGACCCGGCTGTCGCGATCCGCCGCGGTCATAATGAGGGCGAGGCTCACCCGCAAAGAAGTCGCGGGTGGCGTCGAATCGGTGGTGAACTCGGTCAAGGTCACCGACGAGCCGTGATCCACGACGGTCAGTTGCAGGCCGCGGTAAGACCCTACGGTCACGCCGAGCTGGCTGACCAGCGCAGTCAGCGCGACTTGAAGGCTGTGGGCGTCGTCGCCGTCGACACTAGTGGTGAGTTCACGCAGATGGGTGACACGGGTCGGACTCGATGACACGGAAGAACTCCGAGGAAGCGGATCCGTCCGCTGGTGAGTGTTCCGGGTGCAGAGTCAACAGGTCGCTGTCTCGCGGAGGGCGGCTACTACGGATCGCAGTGGTGCGTCGCCTACCTGTCCACCGTACGCGCTGGTGCCTGACCCGATGTTCCCAGGACCGGTCAGCCGGGGTGGTGGCGTGCCTGCGCGCGGCGCACCGCTTCGTCGACGACCTGCCGGGCCACTTCGGCCAACTTGTGGTGTTGTTGCTGGCTCAGCGCCCGCAGCCGGTCCAATGCCTGGTTTTCGGTGCCACCACCGCGGCTCATCAAGATCCCGACCGCCCGGTCCACCACACCGCGGGTCTGCAACGCCGCCTGCAGCCGCTCCGCCAGGCGCCGGGCTTGGGCCAGTGCCTGCGCGTTTTGGACCGCGATCGCCGCTGGCACCGCGAAGACCTCGCCCAGCTCGGCGGCGCGGTCGTCGAAGGCATCCTTGGCGTGGGCGTAGACGTTCATCGCCCCGACCACCCCGTCGGGGGTGACCAACGGCAACGACACCACGCTGTGCACCCCGAGCCGCGCAACGCGACCACCGAACCGCGGCCAGCGTGGATCGGCACCCAATGACCCCGACATCACGGTCCGGCCCTCTGCCGCCGCGCTGATACAAGGACCCTGACCCATGCCGTACTGGATGTCGTCGACCTCTCGGACGAACGGGACGGTAGCGACGATGATGTTGGAGCGGTCATCTTCCAGCAGGGTGAGACCGGCCCCGTCAGCACCCGGTATGGCTTGCACCGCATAGGTCGCCACCCGGGTCAACAGGTCCTCCAACCCGAGCCGGTTCGACGCCAGCGCCGCCAGGCTGGCCAGAGACTCACGGAGCTCGGTCTCCTCGAGATCGCGGTTCTCCACCTCAGAGCCGCCGGACCTGTCGGCCTCGTCTGGACTCATCTCCCGCTCCTCATCGACTCCACCGACTCCGAGCGTAGCCGCCCCCGCGGGTTGTCGCTCGATTCGGAGCAGAACGATTCGGAGCAGCACTACGAGACCGCATGGCTGGAGCGGGAAGCTTCGGGGCGACCGGGCACGGCGGTCGGCGCTGCCCATCTGCGTCTGCTCACCGCCCCCGATGACTCATGTCAAGATGCCCGCGTCGTTTGGGTCGTTGACTCATCGGGGTTTGCCCGCTTGGGGGTGGCCATTTTTCGGCGGCTGAGGTAGGTGGCGTTGGTCTTGGCTCGGCGCTGGACCAGGCCGCGGCGTCGGGCGAGTTCGATCAGGTTGCCTTGGATGTCGGCGATCTGGTGGCGCACGGCGAGGATGTCGGTGGCGTGGAGCAGGTCGGTGAGTCGTTGCCTGTCGTGGCGCTCGACCAGGTCGGGGTGGTCGTTCAGTAGCCGGTCCAGCGGCGTGGCGGCGGTGTCGTAGGTCTTGCGGACGGTGGCGGCCGGTGCGAGTCTTGGTGAGCAGCTTCTGCTGCGGCAGGAACAGGTTGACCTGCAGCGAGGCCAGCGGCCACAGCTGGTTGAGCAGGTCGAGTTCGTGGCGGGAGTCGTAGCGGAAGTAGCCGACGTGTCGGCGCACGACCGACCAGTTCTTCTGCTCGACGTGGGCTTGGTCGTTCTTGTGGCTGGACCGGCCGCGGGTGAAGGTGATCTGGCGGCTGCTGCACCAGTGGGCCAGGTGGTGGTTGATGAACTCGCTGCCGTTGTCGCTGTGGATGCCGGCGATGTGGAACGGGAACCGCAGCCGCAGTTCTTCCAACCCGGCGGAGACGATCCGTTCGCCCTTGGACCGCACGGTGACCGACTCCGTCCAGCCGGTGGCGATGTCGGTGGCGTCGAGGCTGTAGAAGAACGCGCCGTTGTTGTCGCCGCCCTCGTGGCCGACCAGGTCGATCTGGAGGAACCCTGGGACGGTGTCGTTCCACTCTCGCCAGGTCTTCATCGGGATCGACGACGTCAGCATCGAGCCCGGCCGGGTGTGGCTGATCGGCTTACGGGCCACCAGCCCGGCCCGGGCACCGGCGAGGCGGCGGTCGATGGTGGCGGCCGACATCGCCAGCACCTGGTCGACGGTGCCGGGGTCGACGCCGGCCAGGTGGCCGTGGGCGGACAGATTGGCGGTCACCCCGGGCAAGGCCGGGCGGAGCCGCTTGCCGGTCGGCCCGTCCAACACTGCCCAGCAGCGGGTCAGCAGGGCCACCGCGGCGTCGTCGTACACCAGGGCCGGCTCCCGCGGCCGGCGGGGGCCGCGGGCCGACCTCCCGGCCAACGCCCCCCGGATCGCCTTACGGGCATGGTCACGATGCCAGCCCGTCACCTCGCACACCGCATCCAAGATCGCCCCCTTCTCCACCCGGGTCGCCTTCGGCCACTTCACCAGCTGCGCCTGGGTGATCGCCTTCCGCTGTGCCAACGTCAACTCCATCCGACTAGTAGCGTGTTGCGGCTAATGTTTGGGGTATAGGTGGCGGAGTTTGGTTCGGGCGTCGACGGTGGTGAACTGCCAATCGACCTGACGCTGATCTGCGTTGGTCTGGTGCTGCCAGGCGGTGAGTTCAGCGTTCAGCT
>JBBSQJ010000019.1:0-27682 GCA_038257965.1 Propionibacteriales bacterium | reverse complement strand
TCGCCGAAGCGGCGTTCCTCGGTACGTTACCGCTGCTGCTCACAGTGCCGGCGCAGGAACGCCCGCCGGTGGTCGGAGTGTCCACCACACCGCTGTCGGTGGTCAGCCTCGACTGCGCGCCATTCGGATCAGGGCTGGTTCCGGGTCACAGCTCCCACACCCGTCTCCGCAATCCCATCACCCAGAAGGCCCTCCGGCACGGCTGGCTCAAACCGGTCCACGACGCCATCGACGCCGCTCTCGCTCCGTACGGTCTGCCACCGAGGAGTGTGGACTACTTCGACCACGTCATGGCCTACGACGAGTGCTTTCACCTGTCTGTGCCGGAGATGGAGTATCCGCGGCGCGAGCTGCCCGATCGGGTCCACTTCGTCGGCCCACCACGCCGGACTCACACGCCGGATGCGGCGTTGCCGTCCTGGTGGGACGACCTCGACGGTCGGACCGTCGTGCACCTCACTCAGGGCACGATGGACAACCACGACCTCGGCAAGCTCATCGCGCCGGCCCTGTCGGCGCTCGAACACGAAGACGTCCTCGTCGCCGTCTCCACCGGCGGTCGCCCGACATCAGAACTCCTCCGGCACCTCGATGGCCGACTACCCGACAACGCACGGGTGGCGGCGTTCCTGCCGTACGACCGGCTGTTGCCGCAAGTCTCGGTGATGGTGACCAACGGCGGGTTCGGCGGCGTCCAGCAGGCGCTGGCCGACGGGATCCCGCTGGTCGTGGCCGGTGCCACCGAGGACAAGCTGGAGGTCGCGGCTCGGGTGGCGTGGTCCGGAACCGGGCTCAACCTCCGCACCAGCCGGCCCTCCCCGCGGGCGCTGCGACGGGCCGTCCGCCGGGTGTTGAGCCGACCGGAGTACGGCGTGCGCGCGCGGCAGGTGCAGCGCCGCACGGCCGAACTCGGCGACCCCGTCGAAGCCATTCTCGACTCGGTGATGTCCGAAGTGGCGTCCCAGGTGTCGCCGCGATCACGGCGTCTGGGTGACAGCGTGTGCACGATGCTCGGCGACGCCGGACTCGTCCCCGAGCAGGAGCCGCGGGCGCTGAAGTACTGATCGAGACCATGTGTGCCTGTCGGTGGGGGCTGGCCTGTCGGTGGGGGATGGCCTGTCGGTAGAGGATGGGACGATGCGCGCATGGGTGGGTCCTATCCACGAATTGTCCAGGTGGTCCTCGACACCACCGACGCGCGCCGGCTGGCTGAGTTCTATCGGCAGCTGTTCGGCCTCGAACACCGTCCCCCCAGATGTTTGACCTGGACACGGTGGTGCCGACGGTCGACGAGCTCGAGTTCCACCGGAGCAGGGCGCTTGCGCTGGGCGCCACCCAGTTGCTCGATCGCACCGATGACGAGGACGAGCCCTTGTATGTGTTCGCCGATCCTGCGGGGCACCCGTTCTGCATCTTCGTGTCGAGGTGAGCCCGCCGGACAGAACGCCGACCGGCGGTGACGTTTTCGGTCGGTCGGGGAGGGTAGAACCCGTCTACCGTCGCGGCGCTCAGGACGCGACGAGGCCGGAAGGCGTTGCATGCTGGTCGGTGGCCACGGCCATCCGGTCGGGCGACATCGTCAGGCACCATGGCCGAGCTCCCGCGAGGTGGTGGCAACGTGTTCCCGCAGGAAAGGGAGACAACGATGATGCGGTTCGAACCTCCGATGACCAGCGGCCACCTGGTGGTGGTCGGGAGCGGGCCCGCAGGCCTCGCGGCCGTGCGTGCCTATCGAGACGAAGGGGGCGAACGACCGGTGACGATGATCACCGCCGACGAATATCCGCCGTACGCCCGTCCTCCGCTGACCAAGGACTATCTCCGGGGGAAGAGCACGGTCGACGACCTGTGGTTGACCGAGCCGGGCTGGTTCGAGATGAACGACGTCGCCCTGCTGTTGCAGACCGTGGTCACCGATGTCGACTTGACCACTCGTCGGGTCCGACTGAGCGAGGGCCCGGACCTCGGCTACGCCGATCTGGTCCTGGCCACCGGGTCGAACCCGATGCACCTGCCCGTTCCGGGTGGGGACGAGCCCGGGCTGGTCTACATCCGCGACCGTCGAAGCGGAGACCGGCTTCGCGACCTGGCCGCACGATCGTCCGGTCGGGTGGCGGTGATCGGATCGGGGTTCATCGGTTGTGAGGCGGCGGCCAGCCTCGCCGTCTGTGGCGTCGACGTCGTGCTGATCACCGACGAGCAGGTTCCGCACGCGTCCCGGTTGGGCGACGAAGCCGGCCGGCAGGTGCGGAACTGGTTGACCGAAGCGACCGTGGAACTACGGGTCGGCGCACCGCTGGCGCAGATCAGGTCGATGCGCTCCGGCTGGAGGCTCGGCATCGAGGGCGGTGAGACGGTCGACGTCGATCATGTCGTCTGCGGCAGCGGCGCTCGGCCGAACCTCGACCTCGCCGAGTCGGCCGGACTCCGCATCGAGAGCGGGGGTGTGCTCGCCGACGCGGCCATGCTGAGTTCGGAACCGGGCATCCGGGTGGCCGGCGACATTGCGTGCGCACGCAACAACGCAGCGGGGCGCCACCTGCGAGTCGAACACTGGGGCGACGCCGAATCACAGGGCCGGATCGCCGGCAGCGCAGTCGCCGGACGGCGGTCGGAGTGGGACGAACCGCCCGGCTTCTGGTCGACCATCGGCGAACACACCATCAAGTACTCCGCCTGGGGCGACGGCTTCGACGGGTGGCAGTTCGTCGGCCACCCGGAATCCTGGTCGGTGTGGTATCGCTCGGGCCAGGAATTATGTGGTGTGCTCACTCACGAGGACGACGACGCATACGCGCGCGGTCAGGATCTCCTGGCCCGACGAGCCCCCTTTGCCGAGGCTGTCCACGCGCTCGCCTGACCGCCGCGGCAGCCTCCGAAGTGAATCGCCGGCCGCGTCGAGTCGGTCAGGCCCTGTCGCTGCGACTCAGCCGGATCCAGCGGTAACCCCAGCCGTGCAGTGCCAGCCCTGTCAAGGTCGGCGTGGGAGCATCGTAGGGTCCGTCGACCAGCAGATCGTACGGGTCGCCGGCTACGCCGTCGAGCCGACCCAGGTCGACGGCGACCTCGACATCGGCCAGGTTGTGCAGCAGCAGGATCGAGCCACTCTGTGCATCGAACCGGTGGGCCAGGACCGAACGCGGCAAGGGGACATCGACGATCTGACAGGTCCCGGTGCCGATCTCGGGAGCCGTCCTCAGCGTGTGGACGAGGTTGTCGAACCAGCGGAGCAGGGAGTTCGGGTCGCGGTTCTGAGCTCGGGCGTTGACCCGCTTGGCCGCGTACGCTCCCCGGACGGTGACCGGACGCTTGAGATCGGCCGCCGGCGCGGTGGAGAAGCCGGCGTTGCGCGTGTCGTCCCATTGCATGGGGGTCCTGATCGCCTCGCGCGCCTCGAGCGCCAGGTTCTCGCCCATCCCGATCTCTTCGCCGTAGCGAATCACCGGTGTGCCGGGCAGCGAGAACTGCAGCGCGTAGGCGAGTTCGATCCGTCGGCGATCTCCGTGCAGCATCGGAGCCAGTCGCCGTCGGATTCCTCGTCCGTACAACCTCATGTCGGCACGCGGGGCGAAGGCACCGAAGACGTCGCCGCGTTGTTCGTCGGTCAGTCGGCTGAGATCGAGTTCGTCGTGGTTGCGCAGGAACGTGACCCACTGCCCACCGGTCGGCAGCCGGACGGCGGTCTTCAGCCCGTCGATCAGTGGTTCGGCGTCATCCCGGGCGAGCGCGAGCCAGCATCGTGGGTTCAACAAGAAGTCGAACATCATCTGTGCGCGGTCGGTCCACCCATCCGGCCGGCTACCGACGAACTCGGCGACCTCGCTGGGCGCGACGTTGGCCTCGCACAGCAGGACCGAGTCACCCCGCTGCCATTGCATCTCCTGCCTCCAGGAGTCGAGGATCGAGAAGTCGAGGGGCCCGGGGTCGACACCTGGACGGGTCTGCTCGAGCACGAACGGCGCGGCGTCGATCCGAAAGCCCGAGGCGCCGAGCTGTAACCAGAACCGCATCACCTTCGTGATCTCGGTTCGTACGTCGGGATTCGCCCAGTTCAGGTCGGGTTGGAAGTCGTAGAACCGGTGGAAGTACCAGGCCCCCGCCTGCTCGTCGAAGGTCCAGGTCTCGACCTGCTCGCCGGGAAAGACCATGCCCTGCTTGCGGTCCGGTGGTTCGGTGTCGCTCCACACGTACCAGTCCCGGAAAGGCGAGTCCGGATCGCTCCGGGCCGAAGTGAACCACGGATGGGTGTCGGAGGTGTGGTTGACCACGAGATCCAGCACGATCCGGATGCCCCGCTCCTCGGCCCGGTGCGCCAACTCGGCGAAATCGCCCAAGCTGCCCAGCTTCGGATCGACGCCGTAGTAGTCGGCTACGTCGTACCCGGCGTCGCGCTGCGGGCTCGGGTGGATCGGGTTGAGCCACAGACAGGTCACCCCCAACCGGGCCAGATAGTCCAGCCGGCTGATCAGACCTCGCAGGTCGCCCACACCGTCGCCGTCGGAGTCTTGAAAGGCACTGACGTCGATGCAGTAGATCACCGCCTCCTGGTACCAGCGGGTGCTCATCGTCGTCATGCGGTCTCCCTGTCTGCGATTGACTCGATTCTGCACCAGACCGCGTGGATGGCCCCCGGACGGCCCATGATCGGTGCGTCGGAGAGGATGACGACGTGCCGTTCAACTCGCTGTACAGCCATGGGTTCGCTCGGGTCGCGGCATGCACCGCCGACGTCTACGTCGCCGACCCGCAGCGCAACGCCCAGAGTGTGATCGACGTCAGCCGCCGCCTGGACAGCGCCGGCGTGGCGGTCGGGGTGTTCCCCGAGCTCGCGCTCAGCGGCTACGCCATCGACGATCTCCTCGGTCAGGACGCGCTGCTCGACGCCGTGCACGACGGTCTGGACGCCATCGCGGCGGCGAGCACCGAGCTGATGTCGGTGATCATCGTCGGTGCTCCGTTGCGGCACCGGACGAGGTTGTTCAACACCGCAGTGGTGATCCATCGGGGTCGTGTCCTCGGGGTGGTGCCCAAGATCCACCTGCCGACCTATCGAGAGTTCTACGAGCGGCGTCAGTTCGCGTCGGGGCACGGAATCGCCGGGCTGGAGATCACCGTTGGCGGACAGGTCACGCCGTTCGGCACGGATCTGCTGTTCGAGGCGGTCGACGTGCCCGGCCTGATCGTCGGAATAGAGATCTGTGAGGACATGTTCGTGCCCGTCCCGCCGTCCAGCGGGCTGGCGCTCGCCGGGGCGACCGTCCTGGTCAACCTGTCCGGCAGCCCAATCACCATCGGCCGGGCCGATACCCGTAGCGTGCTGTGCCGGACCCAGTCGATGCGTTGCCTGGCGGCGTACCTGTACGCCGCGGCCGGTCAGGGGGAGTCGACGACCGACCTGTCCTGGGACGGTCAGACGAGCATCTTCGAGAACGGCAACCAGTTGGGCCAGGGCGCCCGCTTCGAGGAGGATCCGCAGCTCACCGTCGCCGACGTCGACCTCGACCTGCTACGTCAGGAGCGGGCTCGCCAAGGCACCTTCGAGGACAACCGGCGCGTCGTGGCGGCACACGCCCAGCACCGGACGGTCCAGTTCAGCCTGGCCCCGCCCGATGCCGATCTCGGTCTGTTGCGCACCGTCGAACGCTTTCCTTTCGTACCGGCCGATCCGGCTCGGCTCGCCCAGGACTGCTACGAGGCCTACAACATCCAGGTCGACGGCCTGGCCCAGCGGCTGCGAGCGATCTCCACCGACAAGGTCGTGATCGGGGTGTCCGGGGGCCTGGATTCGACCCATGCGCTGATGATCGCGGCCCGGGCGATGGATCTGCTGGACCTGCCGCGGACCAACATCCTCGGCTACACCATGCCCGGCTTCGCCACCGGGGACGTCACCAAAGGCAATGCCTGGAGGCTCATGCGGGCGTTGGGCATCACCGCGTCCGAGCTGGACATCCGACCCACCGCCCGGCAGATGCTGACCGACCTCGACCACCCGTTCGCCCGAGGCGAGGAGGTGTACGACGTCACCTTCGAGAACGTGCAGGCAGGGCTGCGCACCGATTACCTGTTCCGGCTCGCCAATCACCATCGCGGCATCGTGCTCGGCACCGGTGACCTGTCCGAGATCGCCCTGGGCTGGAGCACGTACGGCGTCGGGGACCAGATGTCGCACTACAACGTGAACAGCGGCGTGCCGAAGACCCTCATCCAACACCTGATTCGCTGGGTCAGTGATCTCGACGACTTCTCCGACGAGGTCGACGAGGTCCTGGCGTCGATCTTGAACACCGAGATCTCGCCGGAGCTGATCCCCGTCAGCGAAGGTGAGGTCCCGCAGAGCACGGAGAGGTCCATCGGTCCCTACGAGCTCGCGGACTTCAACCTGTTCTACACGCTGCGATACGGCTTTCGACCGGCCAAGATCGCGTTCCTCGCGTGTCACGCCTGGGCCGATGTCGATCGCGGGGCCTGGCCCCCGGGCTTCCCGAAGGAGCGACGCAGGGCCTATGACAGCGCCGCGATCCGGCACTGGCTCGGCGTGTTCGTCCAGCGGTTCTTCGGCTTCGCGCAGTTCAAGCGATCGGCCATGCCGAACGGACCCAAGGTCTCCCACGGCGGCTCGCTGAGCCCTCGGGGGGACTGGCGCGCACCGTCCGACGGCAACGCCGCCGTCTGGCTCGCCGATCTCGAACGAGTCGGCTGAGCTCATCGGTCTGGGACCACATCGGCTCGACATGATGGCTCGAGATCTCGCCCGCCTCGACGAGCCCACCTCGGCTAGCCGACCTCGGCGAGCGCCCCTCGACGAGCCCCCCTCGACGAGCCTCCCTCGACGAGATTGCGCGCGCAGGCTGCGTTTACACGGTAAAGGGTCCGGGTATCACCTGGTGATCTAGGAAAGGAGATCATGCCGTGACGAGTTACCCGGATCCAGGCGAGCGCCCGGAAGGGATCGGCGGAGGCGCCGAGGACATCAGGCACACCACTTCGACGGAGGACGTGACCGGCGGCGAAGGGCTGCTGCCGTCATCGATCGAGGAGATGAGCGGCAGCAACGAGCAGGCGGCCGAAGCCGCGACCGCGACGGCGTCGTACCAGCCTTCGGGTTCGCCGTCATCGGGTTCGCCGTCATCGGGTTCGCCGTTATCGGGCTGGGCCGCAGGCTCGGTGTCGGACTCCGGTTCCAAGACCGACGTCGCAAAGTCCGAGGCCAAAGACGTCACCGACGCTGCGGTCGGTGCCGGGTCGAACGTGGCCGGCACCGCCAGGCAGGAAGCCGGCAACATCGCCCAAGAGGTGAGCGGTCAGGCCCGGGGCCTGCTCGATCAACTCCGCTCGGACGTCCGCGATCAGGGCACCGGTCAAAAGGATCGGATCGCCTCGACGCTTCACTCCCTGTCGAGCGAACTCGGCTCGATGGCGTCGAATTCCGAAGAGGAAGGTCCGGTGACCGACCTCGCTCATCAGGCCAGCCGGAGGGGCGGCGAGATCGCCGACTGGCTGGCGGACCACGAGCCTGGCGATGTGCTGGAGGAGGTCAAGCGATACGCCCGACGACGTCCGTTCACCTTCCTGGCGATCTGCGCAGCGGCCGGCATCGTCGTGGGTCGGCTCACCCGAGGGGCGGTGGCAGCGAACACCAGCCTCGACTCTGCAGACTCCTCGTCGGTGAACCGCGCGCTGCCCGCGGGCACTGACTCCGGCGCCGGAACAGCTGCGGCCTCGCAGGGACCGAACGTCGCCTCGACCGAGAGCTATCCCGCCGTCGCAGAGCCGTCGGCGGCCGGTCTGGAGACGCCGGCATACAGCGGGCCGGGCGCCAGCTATGACACCGGATCGCGCGTTGCTCCTTCGGAGGCGCCGGGCCGCGGTCAGGCTGAGTATCGACCATGAGTGACCCTACGCGGGCGGGCCTGCCCGCCACGCACGCGGCACCTACCAGGGCCTCCTCGTTGGAGCGGGACGACGGTGCCGAGACCAGTCTGGGCGACGCGCTGACCGCAGTCACCCGGGACATCTCCACCTTGATGCAGCAAGAAGTCGCCCTCGCCAAGGCCGAGGCGAAGCACTCGGCCAGCCGAGCCGGTCAGAGTGTCGGCATGTTCGCCGGCGCGGCCGTCGCCGCGTTCTTGTTCGTGCTGTTCTTGTCGATCGCCCTGTGGTGGGCGATCGGCGACAGAACGGGTCTCGGCTGGTCCGCCGTCATCGTCGCCTTCGTCTGGGCTGTGGCTGGTGTCGTGCTGGCACTGGTGGCGAAGAAGCAGCTCGAACGCATCGACGGACTCGAGCAGACCACCGACACGTTGACCAAGGTGCCCAACGCACTCAAAGGACAAGAAGAGAGGAACCGATGACCACCAGCAGCGATCCGGACGAGATCCGGGCCGAGATCGAACAGACCCGGGCCCGGCTCAGTGACGATGTCGACCGACTCGGCGAGTCGGCGAGCCCGAAGAACGTCGCCAGACGACAGGTCGACCGGGCGAAACAGACCGCGGGTTCGGTCAGGGACTCGATCACCGACGCCGTGATGGGTACCTCCGACAACGCCCGCGATGCGTTGTCCGGGGGCCAGGGGGCGCTGGGTGATCGTGCCGCGTCCGCCAAGGCCACGGTGAGCAACGTGCCTGACTCGACCCGGTCCAAGACCAGAGGTAACCCGCTCGCGGCCGGCCTGATCGCCTTCGGGGCTGGCTTGTTGATCGCCGGTCTGATTCCTTCCTCGCAAACTGAACAGGACGCGATCGGGCAGCTCCAGAAGAAGGCCGAGCCGCTGAAGGAGCAGGCCTCGCAGGCAGTCTCCGAACTGGCCTCCGGTCTCAAGGAGCCGGCGCAGCATGCGGTGGAGTCGGTCAAGGAGACGACCACCCAGG
The DNA here is from genome assembly GCA_038257965.1 of Propionibacteriales bacterium. GTDB lineage: Bacteria > Actinomycetota > Actinomycetes > Propionibacteriales > Propionibacteriaceae > Microlunatus. The sequence continues at coordinate 18,809 of JBBSQJ010000019.1, read as the reverse complement.
CGGCCGACAACGTCAAGTCCGAGGGGTCGGGTGCCGCCGAGGATGTGCGTTCCCAGGTCCAAGACTCCAAGGAGAACGTTCAGAACGCCTGAGTCCTCTCAACCGAGGTTCGGCTGACCGGTTGCGCCCCATCGGGACGCGACCGGTCAGGCGTCATGGCCCGATCCGGGCTGCTCTGGCCTCGATGTCGTTCAGCACCTGGTCGGCTGCGGCCGGCGTCACTTCGCCTTTGTTGCGAGCGGTGAGCACGAGTTCTCGCTCCACGGCGCTCGTGCGCCGCAGCAGGCCACGCAACTGGTCCTCCCGCTCCGATCTATCCGCCCCCGAGTCACCTCCGGAGGCGGCGAACTCGTTCGGGCCAGCTGAGCCGTGCACGGCCCGTTGCACCACCCGCTGCGACTCCAGGCGGGCTTGATAGGTCGTGATCACAGCCTGTTGCACAGGATCGGGCGTCGGGTCACACTCCTGCCGCAGATCGTCCAACGCTGCCTGCAGCGCGCGCGTTCGTAGCGCGTCGGCCTCGGCGTGCTCGTCGACGGTGGTGCCGATCCCCAACCGTCGGATCAACGGCCCGAGACTGAGCCCCTGGGCGACCAAGGTCACCAGCACACAAGCCAGACCGGTCAGCACGACCGCCTCACGCCAGGCGAGCGGCTCGCCGTTCTGGGCCGTGAGGGGTAACGCCAACGCCGTCGCCACGGTGACCACGCCCCGCATCCCCGCCCACGACACCACTGCCGTCTCGCGCCACCCGTACGGAACATCGGCCGACCGGCGTTTGGCGATGATCCGGGCCAGCGCGGCCGCCGGAACAATCCATAGCGGTCGGAAAGCGATCACCGTGACGATCACGACAACCATCAGCAGCAGGCTGCTCCGGCTCTCCATGACGGTGGCCAAGACGGTCGTCAGTTCGACGCCGAGCAGGACGAACACCGCGCTGGTGATCAGGAAGTCTGCGTAGTCCCAGACCGATCTGCCGAGCAGCCATCCGGCGGCCGTCATCGAACCGTGACCACTGCGTCGCAGATAGAGTCCCAGGATCAGCACGGCCAACACTCCGGAGCCGTGGAGGTGATCAGCCACCAGGTAGGCGATGAACGGGACGGCGAGTGTCACCGTCGTCTCGGCTCCCGCGTCGTGCAGTGCGCCCAGGGCCAGCCTGGTGAGCCAGCCGAGCAGCAGGCCGATTCCGCTGCCCACGACAACAGCCAGCAGCAGGTCCGCGACGGCATGCGAGGCCGAAAAGGTCCCCGTCAGGGCCACCGCGACGGTCACCTGGTACAGCACCAGGGCAGTCGCGTCGTTGAACATGCCCTCGCCCTCCAGGATGGTCACCATCCGTTCCGGCAGTCGCAACCGGCGCGCGACCGCGGTCGCCGCCACCGGATCAGGCGGAGAGACGATCGCACCCAGCACCGCCGCCGCCGTCCAGTTGAGACCGAGCTGATGAGCGACCACCGCAACTACCGCTGCCGTGGCCACGGTGAGCCCGACCGCCAGCAGTAGGACTGGAGCGGCGGCGTCTCGGAACTGTTCAACCGTGGTGCGCTGAGTCGCCGCGAACAGCAGGGGCGGCAAGACCACCGGCAGGATCAAGTGGGCGTCGACCCGCAGCTCCGGCAGACCGGGGACCAGGGCCAGTGCCAAGCCGAAGACCAGCAGCAGGATCGGTTGCGGCGTGCGCAGTCGATCGGCCAGCGGGGTGAACACGACGACGCCGGCCACCAGCGCGACCACCAGCAGCAGGCTCATGGCCGCAAATTCTGCCTTGCGCTGCTGAGCGCCGACGTCCCGGGAGCCTTGGCCGTGTCGACGACCCGAATCCGCCCGCCCGGCAGTGCTCTGTCGCTGTTGCTGCAGTTTCGGCTGTTATGACCCTTCCGGGGTAATCGAGCGCCTGACGTCCGAGTGCTCTTCCCTGCCGGGGTTGTGTGCCTGAGCCTGTCGAGGGCGGCGCCGGTCGGTAAGTGCCCTGAGCCTGTCGAAGGGCGGCGCCGAGGGGCCGAAGGGTCGGCGTGGTTGCGTAGTTTCACCTTTGTCGGCAAGGGTTTCGAGGATGACGTGGGCGCCGGCGAGCACCGCAACACGTTCCCCGCGGGAACGCCTCGAGACCGGATCGATCGACACTTCCCTGGACAGGAACGTCAGGTTGTCCGGCCACGGCGATACGAGCGAACCCGATCGTCAGCCGACATCGAGGGTTTTCCCGACAGGCATCCGGGTATGTCGGACGGTCATGAACCAACCTGCACAACAACAAGAGGTTCCCGGCCTTCAGTCGGAGATGTCGCCGGTTCCGGATTGTGGCGAAGACAGTTACGTCGGTAGCGGCAAGCTATCCGGAAAGGTCGCGGTGATCACCGGCGCCGATTCGGGAATCGGTCGCGCGGTGGCCATCGCCTTTGCGCGAGAAGGCGCCGATGTCTTGATCAGCTACTTGAGCGAGGACAGCGACGCGCGTGACGTGGCGGACTACGTGGAGAAGGAGGGACGACGCGCGGTGCTCGTCCGCGGCGACGTCGCCGATGCCCAGCACTGTCGCGATCTCATCGCGAAAGCGGCAACGAGCTCGGCGGCATCGACATCTTGGTGAACAACGCCGCATACCAGATGACCCGCACGTCCCTGCTGGACATCCCGGACGAGGAGTGGGATCACACCTTCGACGTCAACATCCGGGCGATGTTCCATCTGTGCAAGGCTGCGGTGCCGCACATGAAGCCGGGTTCGTCGATCATCGGGAGTTCGTCGGTCAACTCCGACATGCCTTCGCCGCACCTCGCTCCGTATGCGGCGACGAAGGCCGCCATTGCGAACTTCTGCGCCAGTCTAGCTCAGCTGCTCGGTGAGCACGGGATCCGAGTGAACAGTGTGGCTCCCGGTCCGATCTGGACGCCGCTGAGTCCCTCGACCATGCCGGAGGAGAAGGTGGAGAACTTCGGATCCGACACCCCGCTGGGTCGTCCCGGACAACCGGCGGAGCTGGCACCGGTGTACGTCCTGCTGGCCTCCGAAGACGGAAGTTACGTCTCTGGTGCGCGGATCGCCGTCACCGGTGGTCGGCCGATGTTGTGATCGCTTCAGATCCTTCTGTGCGCTGCGCCGCCCGCTGGCGACACTCAGCACGGCGGCCACCGGCCGCCGCCGTACCTCGGTGGGTGTCAGGAATCGGTGTCGGTGCGACCTTCGGCCAACAGGGCCAACCGGCGTAGCATTTCACGGTGCCGAGGCACGCCCATCGTCTGACGGATGGCCTTCGGAACGAGCAGTGCGGGACCGGCGCTCACGTCTTCTTCGATCGTGATGTCGGTCCCGCCGTCTGCGCTCGGTTCGGTGGTGATCTCCACCGTGGCTTCGCCGGTAGGCCAGCCGCGTGCCTTCAACCGCAATCTCCGTCCAGTAAGGACCTCGAGCACCTCGGTATGGTCGTTGATCACCAGCGGCCACGGCCCGAACGAGTGAAGAAGCCGTGCGCCTGGGTCGGGCCAGTGGGGATCGACAGCCCGGACCCGGGACGCCCCGACGACCCAACCGGCATAGATCCAGCCGTTGCCGAGAATGTCCCAGACCGCGGCGATCGAAGCCGGGGTGTGCAGTTCCACGGTTGCGGTCGGCGTCAACGTCATGACCTGGGATACCCGGTCAGCGGGCCTGTCAAGCTGGACGGCGGCAGACGCTGATGGCCGGTCACACGGCCGATCCAGTCGGCAACGCAGCGCCAACCTATGCAGCAGCGGCTGGCCCTGCGCTGCCATGCCGCACTGGGTCCGGGTCCGGCTGTCTGTGTTTTCGCTACGCGCCGTTCGGGTAAGAGTCACCTGGTCCAGCCGAGGGCCGACTTCGTGAATCGATCCGAGGTGCGTACGCAAGATGACCGACGATATTCAACGAGCCGCCGAGGCTGCGGCGTCGGCTCCGGGTCGCCCGGCACCGGTCCCGCCGTCGCTGGCCGAACCGACCGTTCCGCAGGACCCGGCGCCGCCGAAACCTGATCAGCGCGCACCGGAATACCGGTCACCGACCGGCGTGCATATCGATGCGCCGCCGACCGCGCGCAGTCAGGGCGAGGCGCGCCTGACGACGGCGCAGGGCACTCGGCTACCCGACAGCGACCACTCGCTGAAAGCGGGCGAGCGTGGTCCGATCCTGATCCGTGACCACCATCTGCGCGAGAAGATCACCCACTTCGATCACGAACGGATTCCGGAGCGGGTGGTGCATGCCCGCGGGGCCGGCGCGCACGGGGTATTCCGCTCCTACGGCACGGCTGCACCGTACACTCGGGCCGCCTTCCTCGCCGAGAGTGTCGAGAAGCCGGTCTTCGTCCGTTTCTCCACGGTGCTCGGCTCGCGCGGTTCGGCCGACACCGTTCGTGACACCCGAGGCTTCGCCACCAAGTTCTACACCAGCGACGGCACGTTCGACCTGGTCGGAAACAACATGCCGGTCTTCTTCATCCAGGACGCAATCAAGTTCCCCGACGTCGTCCACGCAGCCAAACCCCACCCGGATCGGGAGATCCCGCAGGCCCAGAGCGCCCATGACACCTTCTGGGATTTCGTCTCCTTGCACACCGAGGCTCAGCACCACACGATGTGGAACATGTCCGACCGTGGTATCCCGCGTTCGTACCGGATGATGGAGGGCTTCGGGGTCCACACCTTCCGGCTCGTCGCCGCCGATGGGACGACAACGCTGGTCAAGTGGCACTGGAAGCCGTTGGCAGGGGTCCACTCGCTCGTCTGGGAAGAGGCCCAGATGATCTCGGGAATGGATCCGGACTTCCATCGCCGAGACCTGGCCGACGCCATCGAGGCCGGCGCGTTCCCGCAGTGGGAACTGAGCCTACAGGTGTTCGAGGACACCCTGGAACAGACCTTCAACGGCATCGACCTGCTCGACCCGACCAAGATCGTGCCGGAGGAGCAGGCCCCGGTGCAACCGGTCGGCGTGATGACGTTGAATGCGAACCCGACCAACTACTTCGCCGAGACCGAGCAGGTCGCGTTCCACGTCGGACATCTCGTGCCCGGCATCGACGTCACCGACGACCCGCTGCTCGCCGGGCGGTTGTTCTCCTACCTCGACACCCAGATCACCCGGCTCGGCGGGCCCAACTTCTCCCAACTCCCGATCAACCGGCCGCACGCGGACGTGAACGACATGCTGCGCGACGGAATGCACCAGACCGCGGTTCACACCGGCGTGGCGCCGTATCGTCCCAACTCACTGGACGGAGGCTGTCCCTTCACCGCCGACGCGGCGGCCCGAGGATATGTGGAGGTCGCGCAGGAACTGCCTGCTACTCGCAAGATCAGAGCGGCGCCGGCTTCCTTCTCCGAGCACTTCGGCCAACCCCGACAGTTCTACAAGAGCCTGACCCCGGTCGAGCAGCAGCACGTGGTGGAGGCCTACACGTTCGAGCTCGGCCGGTGCTATGAGGTGGCTGTCCGTGAGCGTCAACTGCTGGCGCTGGCCGAGATCGACGTCGAGCTGTGTTCAGCCGTTGCGGTGGGCCTCGGCCTGCAGGCGCCCCATTCGAGCGGGACCCTGCCCGAAGTCGAGCCGAGCCCCGCTCTGAGCCAGGTCGGTGGTGAGTGGCCGGTGGAGGCGCGAGTCGTCGGCATCCTCGTTGGCGAGGACAGCAATCCGTCGGTGGTGGCGATCGCGGTGGCCGCGGCGATGAGCAAGGCCATGACCCCGCTGGTGATCGCCGACACGGGCGGCCAACTGGGCCGGGGAGCCGGCGCGGTGACGGTGCAGCGCACTCTGGCGACCGGCCGGTCGGTCGAACTGGACGCACTGATCGTCGCCGACGGACGGACCAGCACACCGAAGACCGATCTGCTGATCGGCGAAACCTTCCGGCACTGCAAGGCGATCGGGATGTGGGGCAGCGGCACGGCAGTCGTCGACCATGCCGGTGTGCCCGGCGACGCCGACGGCCTAGTGGTCGCCGACGATCCGAGCGAGGTGATCACCCAGGTCGCGAAGTTGTTGACACGGCACAGGGTCTGGACTCGATCGGTATGACGGGCGCGGCCCCATCCCGCCGGGCGGCACGTCGGATCGTGCGGGGCCTGCTGCGCGGGCGCGCCATCGTCGTGCTCACCCCGTTGGCCGAGGTTGCCATGCGCGTCGACGGGGTCGCGCCGACGCTGACCTCATGGGTCTTGGCGCGCGCTGCTCGAATGCTTCCCGACCCGCCACGACGCCGGACCGGGATGATCGATGGCCGGCAGGCCGCGGACCGGCTGACCCCGCGTGCCCAGCGAGTGGTCGAACGATTGACCCGCCTGGGGGCGGCGGCCGCAGCACGAAACAACGAGTTGAACTGACTCCGAGCCCGATCCCACCCAGAATCGGCCGCGGGCTCCGTCGAGATCGCTGCCGGTTTGCCACAGACATCGCGGTTCGTTTGCTTCGACCGGTCCGCTCCGGCTATTGCTGTGTCATGCCTGACGACAAGCGGGACCTCGATCCCAGTGACGGACGCAACGAGTCGGTCAATCAACGGATGGATCGCAACTGGAACGAGTTGCTGCAGGAGATGCGGGTCACCCAGACCGGCACCCAGATCCTGGGCGGCTTCTTGCTCACCATCGTCTTCCAGCCGAAGTTCGCGCAATTGGACACCTTTCAGCAGGTCGTCTACCTGGGTCTCGTCGTGGGTGCAACGCTGACCACGGCTCTGGCCTTGGCCCCGGTGCACCTTCATCGCAGCCTGTTCCGTAGCCATTCCAAGGCCGAGCTGGTCACCATCGCGCACGCCATCCTGCGGGTGGCTCTGGCGGGTCTGGCTCTGGTCATCACCGGAACCGTGTTGTTGATCTTCGACGTGGCCACCGGTGATCTGACGGTCGCGCTCATGGCGTCGGGAGCGATTCTGGGCGTACTCATCGCGCTGGGCGTTCTCCCGGTGCTGGCGCGCAAGGACTGGGTTCGTCGTCGGATCGAGCAGAGTATCCAGAGATCCGCGAGGTCGACATCGGTTTGACTCGACGGCGGTCCGGGTACCGGGCGAAGCGAGCGGCGTCTGAGCCGTTCGTCACCTGCGCTCGGTCATGTTGGCCGACGGCGGCAACGGAGGGCTCGATGAATCGACGGCAAGCACTGGCGCTTGGGATGCTGGCGGCCACGCTGACTGTGGCCGGCTGTGGTGGCGGCGGTGGAGGAGAGCCGAGTGAGAAGCAAGCCGCCTTCACCAAGAGTCCGTCCGGCGAACTCGCGGCGTGGGGGTTCGACAACGCAGACGACGTTGGCAAGGCTCGGCTGGACCACGCCAAGTCGGCGTTGTCGGCGGTCACCATCACCCTGGATGCGACGGGGTTCGACGCGCAGAAGTTCACCACGCGGCTGGCCAGTGGCGATGTGCCCGATGTGGTGCAGATGGACCGCCAACTCGTGGCGACCTACGCCGCGCAGGATCTGATCATGCCGGTCGACGACTGCTTCCGCACCTGGGGGATGGACCCCGCCAAGCAGTTCTATCCGGCCGTGACCGCGGATGTCACGTATCAAGACAAGGTGTGGGCGGTGCCGCAGTTCTTCCAGCCGGCGGCGGTGATGCTCAACAAGCGGGTGCTCGACAAGGCGGGAGTCGACGCGGCAGCGATCGACACGTCCAAGCCGGACGAGCTGGTCGCGACAGCGAAGAAGCTCTACACCTCCGACGGCGGCAAGCCGACCAGGCTCGGCTTCGACGCAGTGCCGACCGGGCAAGGACCGCTGTGGTTGCTCGGCTTCGGAGGTCGGCTCTCCGACGAGTCAGGGAAGCCCGCGTTGGACGATCCGCAAAACGCCAAGGCGATCGCCTTCCTGAAGCAGTTGTCCGACGCCCAGGGCGGCTTCGCCAAGGTCAAGAGCTTCTCGGACTCGTTCGACTTCTTCGGCAAGAACAACCAGTTCGTCACCGACCAGGTAGCGGCCCAGGTCGATGCGCAGTGGTATGTCAACGTACTCAGCCCCTACGTCAAGAAGGTCGAGCTCGGTGCCGTGCCGTTCAAGGATCAGAAGGGGCAGCCGTTCGCCGTCACCGGCGGGTCAGCCTTCGTCATCCCGGCCAAGGCCAAGAATCCTGATGCGGCGTGTGCGTGGATGATCGATCTCGTGACCGACGATGCATGGCTGGCGGCCGGGGAGGCGCGAGCGAACACGCTGAAGAAGACGCCGGGCGCGATCAACACCGGGCTTTTCACCGGATCGCCGTCGGCGGACGCCGCGATCAAGGAGAAGTTCGTCACGTCCAGCGGAAACGCCGGCTTCGATCAGGTCATCCAGACCTTCTACGATGTGGTGGCTCACGGGACATCGCTCGGTGCGTCTCCAGCTGGGCAGACGATCCAGAGCGAGCTGAACAATGCGATCACGTCGGCGCTGCTGGGTGAAAAAACTCCGGAGCAGGCACTGGCCGACGCCCAGGCCGCCGCGATGCGATCCTACGAGAAGGTAGCCGGCTGACGTCTTGCCTGTCTGATGCGCGAGCCAGAGTGGCAGGGCTGACCGATCCGCTGCGGCGCGTCAGCCCTTGCGGCCCTGGGTCGCGACGCCCTCCACGAAATAGCGCTGACCGAAGGCGAACAGCAGCAGCATCGGCAAGGTCACCAGCAGGGCCGCGACCATGACGTATTGATAGTCGCCCTGGCCGCCGGCTGTCGGGCTGTACTTCGTCATCGCGTACGAGATTCCGAGCGGAACGGTGAAGCCTTCGACCGAGCCTGCGTTGAGGTAGATCAGCGCGGCTTGCAGGCTGTTCCAGCTGGCTTGGAACTCGAACAAGAAGATGATCACCAGCGACGGGATCGACAGCGGGAGCGCGATCCGCCGGAACATGGCGAAGTAGCTTGCGCCGTCCACCCGAGCCGCTTCGAACAACTCGCGTGGCAGGCCGAGAAAGAACTGGCGCTGCAAGAAGATGTAGAACGCCGATCCGAACAGGTTCGCCCCGAACATGGGGATCCAGGTGCCGACCAGACCGAGCTTTAGCCAGATCAGGTACTGGGGCACCATGGCGACGGCCCCGGGCAACATCATGGTCGCCAGGACGAGTCCGAAGAGCAGACTCCGTCCGGGGAACCGGAAGTAGGCGAAACCGAAGGCGACCAGGGCGCTGGACAAGACCACGAGCCCGGCCGCGAGGACCGCGATGACCACACTGTTCACCGCCCAGCTGAGCAGCGGGAGCTCGTCCCAGACCTGGACGTAGTTCTGCCAGTGGACCGTATCGGGGATCAGGCGATTGTCGAACACCTCTCCGCGTGGTTTCAAGCTGGCGGCGATCAACCAGACCAGGGGGTAGAGGAAGAGCAAGGAGAAGATGACCAGCAAGAGCCAGGTGATTGCCGCCCCCACAGCCCGTGTCCCGTGCCGAAACCCACGGGTGCGCCGCCCGCGTGGCGAGTTCCGGTCGCCATCGGTGCCCACGACGTCGGCCGTGGCCGTAGCCTGGGCGGCGGACGCAGAGCTGGCCGTCGACATCAGCGGTCTCCCTCGTAGTACACGAAGCGGTTACCGACCCGGATCTGGATCAGGCTGATCGCCAAGATGATCACGAAAAGCAGCCAGGCCATGGCCGAGGCGAAGCCGAGATCGAACTCGCGGAACGCCTGGATGTAGAGGTACACCCCGTAGAACAACGACGACTCGGGTGAGGCGTTGTTCTGGTCTCGCCAGAACAACAGGTACGCCTGGTCGAACACCTGGAGGGCGGCGATGGTCAGGACGATCACGTTGAAGAACACCGCACCGCTGATCATCGGCAAGGTGACGTGGTGGAAGCGCCGGAAGACGCCGGCCCCATCCAGCTCGGCGACCTCGTACAGCTCGCGCGGGACGCTCTTGAGCGCAGCCAGGAAGATCACCATCGTCCCGCTGACGCCCCACAAAGTCATCAGCACGATCGACGGCTTCACCCAGGCCGGATCGATCAGCCACTGTGGACCGGTGATCCCGAAGAACGCCAGGAATCGGTTGACCGCGCCGGTATTGCCGTTCAACAGCAGGAAGAAGATGGACGCGGTGGCCACGGCAGGCGTCATCTTGGGCAGGTAGTAGATCGTCCGGAACGGGCCGGCGCCGCGGCCGAGGGTGTTCAGCAGCAGTGCCAGTCCCAGTGCCGCGGCGATTTCGAGCGGAACGGCCATGACGGCGTAGTACAACGTGTTGGACAACGCGATGGCGACCTTCGGGTCGTCGATCAGATTCGCGTAGTTCGCCATCCCCGCCGGACGGATCCGGTTGCTGGCCAGATTGTAGTTGCTGAAGGAGATGACGAGGCTGTAGATCATCGCACCGAGGGTGAAGATGCAGAAGCCGACGATCCACGGCGAGATGAACAGCACTCCGGCCACGGCCTCGCGGCGCGAGGCGGTCATCCGAGGTCCTCGCCGGCTGGTGGGCGAGGTCCGCTCGCGGTCTTGGTGGTGACCTGTGGCTGTCTTGGTCGAGGTCATGGCCGGTGGCGGATCGTCCATCGTGCGGCTCTGGTCATCGGCATCGACCTCCTCGGTTCACGTTGCTGCTACCCGCACCGGGTTCGCCGAAAACACGGACCGGGATGAGACGGTCAGCCCTGAGCGGTGCCCGAGGGCGGAGCGCTGGAGCCCTGCTCGTCGCGCGCCGCCATCAGGTCGATGATCGCGGCGCGATCCACCGCCGACGGGAGGCCCCAGTCGGCCTGGTAGTCATAGACATCGCGCAGCGGGGTCGACGCGGTGCGCCCGTCCAGAATCTCCACCGAATCGACGTCGATGAGACCGGGATGCTCCACGCCGCAGGCCTCCGCGACCTTCACCAGATCTCGCCGCAGCGTCTTGATGTAGTTGGCCGCTCGGACCGATTTCAGTTGCGGGTCCAGGCCGTGGGCCAGCCAGCGGTTCTGGGTGGCCACGCCGGTCGGGCAGGTGTCGGTGTGGCACTTCTGTGCCTGGATGCATCCGATGGCCAACATCGCCTCGCGCGCGACATTGACCATGTCGCAGCCGAGAGCGAACGCGACGACGGCATTGTCGGGCAGGCCCAGCTTGCCGCCACCGATGAACGTGACCTGCTCGTGCAGGCCGCGCTCGGCGAAGATGGTGTAGACCCGGCTGAAGCCGAGCTGGAACGGCAGCGACACCGAGTCTGTGAAGATGAGTGGTGCTGCTCCGGTGCCGCCCTCGCCGCCGTCGATGGTGACGAAGTCGACGCCACGGTCGGTGTCGGACATCAGGGTGGTCAGCTCATGCCAGAACGCCAGATCCCCTACGGCTGCCTTGATGCCGACGGGGAGTCCCGTCTCGGCGGCCAGCATCTCGATCCAGTCGAGCATGCTGTCGGGATCGGAGAACTCCGCGTGCCGGGACGGGCTGATGCAGTCGCGGCCTGCGGTCACTCCGCGGGTTGCGGCGATCTCGGGCGACACCTTCGCCGCCGGCAGCACTCCGCCCAGCCCGGGTTTGGCCCCCTGGCTCAGCTTGATCTCCAGCGCGCGCACGGGTGCGTCGGCCACCAGATCCTTCAACCGAGGCAGGCTGAACCGCCCGGAATCGTCGCGGCAGCCGAAGTAGGCGGTTCCGATCTGGAAGATCAGCTCACCGCCCCGACGGTGGTACGGCGAGATGCCGCCCTCACCGGTGTTCTGCAGGCAGCCGGCCGCGGCCGCTCCGGCGTTCAGGGCCGCCACCGCATTGCCGGAGAGCGAGCCGAAGCTCATGGCCGAGATGTTGACCACCGATTCCGGTCGGAAGGCCAACCGCCGGTCACGGGCTTCGCCGAGCACCTTCGCCGACGGCAGCTTCACCTGGTGGCCGGCGTTGGGCGACGAGGGCGGGATGGCACGTCCGAAGGTGCGGTGGTTGATGACCGGATACCCGGCGGTGTACTCGATGTCGTTGTCGGTGCCGAAGCCGAAGTAGTTGTTCTCCTGCTTGGCGGAGGCATAGACCCAGCGTCGCTGATCGCGGGTGAACGGCCGTTCCTCGTTGTTGGCCGCGACCAGATACTGACGCAACTCGGGGCCGATCGCCTCCAGCAGATACCGCGCGTGCGCGACTACCGGGAAGTTGCGCAGCAGGGCGTGTCGTCGCTGCACGAGGTCGCGAGCCGCTAGTGCCGCGAGCGCGGCGGCAGCTGCGGAGGGTACTGCCTTGGACCACTTCATCGGCTCTCCTTCGAAACCTTGATTCCCGAGACCACGGTCGTCCAAACACGCATCAGGTCCGGGCCGAAACCACCGCGGCATCGGATAGTGGTGAACAACTGCTATCCGCACAAGCCGGCGCACCGCCCGATTGCTTGACCCATCCGGTGCCAGGGGAGCCAGGTGCCCTGAGCCCGTCGAAGGGCCGCCCTGAGACCGATCCGATATTCGCCATGGTCGCCATCGGTCAGGTCTGCGACAGCGGACTGATCACCAACTCGTCGATCCGGACGTGCCGCGGGGAGTCCAGGACGAAGAGCACGGCCCGCGCGACGTCGTCCGGGCTGAGCATGGCTGCCCGCGGCTCCGGTCCGGGCACCTCCGGTCGCAGCAGCAGGAAGTCGCTGTCCACGTCGCCGGGACACAGGTGACAGCAGCGGATACCGCGGCTGGCTTCTTCGGCATTGAGTGTGCGGCACAGTGCCGCCAGCGCCGACTTGCTCGCGCTGTAGGCGACACCGGCGTACGGGGTGAAGCTCCAGGCGGCGCGTGAGGAGATGACCACCACCTGGCCGCCGCCCCGGCTGCGCAGATCGGGCAGCACGGCGTCGACGATCCGGACCACCCCGGCGAGATTGGTGGCGATGACATCGTCGACCTCGGTCATCGACTGGTCGGCCCAGCTCCGGCGGGGCGTGTTGAGCCCAGCCGACACGATGACGTCGTCGACCCCGGTCCACTCGAGGCGGAGCCGGGCGTGTGCGTCGCGTATGGCCGCCGCGTCGCGAACGTCCACGGGCAGCACCAGAGCATCGCCGCCGGCTCCTTCGACCAGCTTTGCGGTCTCTCGCAGCGAGTCGGGACGCCGCCCACTCAGCACGATGCGCCGACCCCGGGCGGCAGCAGCGACGGCCGCGGCCCGCCCCATCCCGCTGCCGGCGCCGGTGACCCACACGACCCGCGCCGATGCCATCAGCGACGCCCGGCGATCTCGTACGCCCGCAGCGGCGACTGAGTGGCCAGTTTGCCGCCGCTGACGTCGATCAGCGTTCCGGTGATGTAGCGGGCGGCGTCGCTGGCCAGGAAGCAGACCAGGTCGGCCACCTCGTCGGCGTCGCCCCAGCGACGCAGGGTGAGCATGTCCAACAGCTTGGCCTGGTCCGCCGGACCCTGCTGGGCGAACGTGTTGATACCGCTCGGGATCATGCCGGGGGCGTACGCGTTCACGGTGATGTTCCACGGCCCGAGCTCACCGGCCAGGGTTCGCGTGAGTTGCACCACCGCGGCCTTGGACGCGGCGTAGGCCGCGCTGCCGATGCTCGGCACGATCGCGGCGAAAGAGGCCGCATTGACGATGCGGCCGCCGTGGTGCTGTTTCATGATCGGCACCACGGCGCGGCACATCCGGAACGTCCCGCCGACATTGACGTCGAAGCAGCGGTTCCAGGTCTCGTCGTCGATCTCCTCGACGAGCCCGTCGCCCGAGATTCCGGCGTTGTTGACCAGCACGTCGATCCGGCCGAACCGTTCGGCGACCGCACCGACCATGGCCTGCACCGCAGCGGTGTCGCAGACGTCGCAGACGTAGGCAGCGCCGTCGAGCCCCGCCCCGGTCCGGGCAGGGTCGAACCAGGCTACGGCCTCGGTGCTGACGTCGGAGACGACCACCCGGCATCGCTCGGCCAGGAAGGTCTCGGCGATCGAGCGGCCGATACCGCGGCCGGCACCGGTGACGACGACGACCCGGTCGTGCAGATCGAGAAGCATGACAGGAGTCTTACCTCACCGGTCCCGCGGCGCGAGTCGGGGTGAGCCCGGGGCTGCGGACACGGCGGAGCCAGCCGGACGGCCGGGGCGGGGTGGCCGGCGTCAGCCCAGGTACGGGTCGGCCCAGGCGCCGACGATGCGCGCCGCCCGCTTGGCCTGATCACCCCGGGTGAGCAGGTGATCGGCTCCCTCCAGCGACACGAAGCTCCGCGGATGTCGAGCGCTCCGGAAGATCTGGCTGGCGTTGGTGATGTCCACGGTGTCGTCGGTCGGTGAGTGCATCACCAGCAGCGCTCGTCGAAGCGTGCGGATCCGGTGATGGAGATTCTCCGCGCGGACGTCCTCGATGAAGTGCCTCCGCAGGGTCAGTGCCTTGCCGCCGATCAGGAAGGGCGCCTCGCCGTCGTGGAGGATCCGGTCGACGAGCGCGTCGTAGTTGTGTTCCACATGCACGGGCTCGTACGGCGCGCCGATGCTGGCCACGGCACGCACACCGTCGACCAGATGTGCGGCAGCGATCACCGCCGCACCGCCGAACGAGTGCCCGACCAGCAGGCGGACCGGATGACCGGCGGCTTCCAGATAGGACACCGCTTGGGCGGTGTCGGCCACCTTGTGGGAGAACGAGCCGTCGCCCCAATCGCCCTCGGAGTCGCCGAGGCCGATGTTGTCGTAGCGGAGCATGCCGATTCCGTCGCGGGCAAGCTGCTTGCAGATGCGACTCGCGGCCGGGGAATCCTTGCTGAGCGTGAACCCGTGAGCGAAGACACCCCAGCCCCGGACCGGTGGATCGGGGTGGTCGATCAAGCCGGCCAGGCGTGGTCCGCTCGTACTGACGAACCACACGCGTTCGGCCATGCCGACATCTTGGCAGATGTTGGAACGGTCATGCCGAGAACGGTTCGGGGTGGAAGCACGGTGGTTTCGTGGATTCTCTTCCCGGACTGCCGACCGACGATGAAATCGATCCCGAAATATCGTCGAATGCGTTGACGTGACGCGCATCACGTCATACCGTTCCGTTGGACGATAAGTAGATTCCGCAATGTGAAATTCCAGCGGTGCGTATCGATGCTCGAGCGCACCCGTGAAGGCCACCCACATCATCTCCCACCCCGGTGGGCTCACGAAGAAGGTGTCTGATGAGCACAGCCACAGCCTCGCCGCCCAGACGGCGGATCCACCCGGTCGACGAAGTGTTGCCGCCACAAAAGCTCGCTGTCTACGGAATCCAGCACGTGATGGCGTTCTACGCCGGTGCGGTCGTGGTCCCCATCCTGCTGGCCAGCGCCATCGGCCTGACCGAAGACCAGTTGATCCACCTGATCAATGCGGACCTGTTCACCTGCGGGATCGCGTCGCTGTTGCAGACCGTGGGTATCTGGAAGATCGGGGTGCGGCTGCCGTTGTTGCAAGGCGTCACGTTCACTGCGGTGTCGCCGATGATCGTGATCGGTCTCGACAACGGCGGGGGAACCGCTGGTCTGGTCTACATCTACGGCGCGGTGATGGTGGCCGGGGTGTTCACGTTCTTGATCGCTCCCTTCTTCAGCAGAATCGTGAGGTTCTTCCCGCCGGTGGTGACCGGCACGGTGATCACGGTCATCGGCGTCACCTTGCTGCCCGTCGCGGCCATGGATGCCGGCGGCGGCAACTTCGCCTTCGCCAATCCCGATCTCGTGCCCCCTCGGCTGACCTTCGGCAGTCCGGTGAACCTGGCGCTGGCTTTCGGCACCATCTTGATCATCTTGCTGATCACCCGCTATGCACGAGGGTTCCTGAACACCGTGGCTGTTCTGGTCGGTCTTGCGATCGGCACTGTGGTGGCAGCGTTCATCCCCGACGGTGCGGGTAGCACGGTCGCCGACTTCTCCTCGGTGGGGACTTCGGCGTGGGTCGGCTTCACCGGGCCGTTCCACTTCGGGGCGCCGAAGTTCGCCGTGTTGCCGATCCTGCTGATGATCGTGGTCATGCTGATCACCGCGGTCGAGACCATCGGCGATGTCTATGCCACCGGTCAGATCGTGGAGAAGCCGATCTCCAAGCGGGACATCGCGGCTGCCCTGCGTGCGGACGGGCTGGCGACCTTCCTCGGCGGGGTGATGAACTCCTTCCCCTACACCTGCTTCGCCGAGAATGTCGGGTTGGTCCGGCTGACCCGGGTGAAGAGCCGCTGGGTCGTCGCCACGGCGGGCGGCTTCATGATCCTGCTCGGCCTGCTGCCCAAGGCCGGTGCCATCGTCGCCGCCATCCCGCCGTCGGTGCTGGGTGGGGCCGCTCTGGTCATGTTCGGCACGGTCGCGGCGGTCGGTATCCAGACCCTGAGTCGGGTCGATTTCACCAACCACCGCAACGTGGTCGTGGTGGCAGTCAGCATCGGCGTGGCGATGATCCCGGTCGGCACCCCGCTGGTCAACGGGACATCGGCGTTCTTCGCGCAGATGCCGAACAACATCCAGACGTTCTTGAACTCCGGCATCACTGCCGGTAGCGCAGCGGCGATCCTGCTCAACCTGTTCCTCAACCACTTCGGTGGACGGACCGATCACGATGCGACGTCGACCGGCAAGCTCGACATCGACCACCTGAACGCGTTGCCGGCGGACGAATTCGTCCGGGTGGTCGCACCGGCCTACCAGGGCAGCGCCGGTATCGCGGAGTATGTCGCCGACCAGCGCCCGTTCGTCGATGCCAACGACCTGCGTGCCGCCATGCAGGATCGCCTGTTCGCACTGTCGTCGGAGCAGCAGCGGGCCCTGATGGAGCAGTACCCGACCCTGGCCGCCAAGGGTCTGCACACCGGTGAGCTCGGTGATGAGTCGGTAGTGGATCAGGCGGCCGCCGGTCTGACGTTCCTCAGCGAAGACCAGCAGGACGCGTACGATCAGGTGACCACGGCGTATCGGGAGAAGTTCGGCTTCCCACTGATCGTCGCGGTGCGCGAGCTGTCCGCGGAGCAGGTGCTCGAGCAGGCCTGGAACCGGTTGGACAACTCCCCGACTCAAGAGCACACGGCTGCGCTGCTGGAGATCGCCAAGATCGCCAACCACCGGCTCGCCGACGCCGTGGAGGGCACCGAGCCGCTGGGGCAGCTGCACTCGGCCGCCATGGCGAAGCTGAGTTGAACCAGCGCCCGGGGAGATCGAGAGCACGACGTGGCGCAGAGCCACGACCTGATGCCACTACCCGACATGCGTCACACTGGACAGATGGGGGAACCGATGACCACACCGCAGGGAACTGTCAACGGGCACACGGTCGCTCTGGAGGGCGTGCCGCCGTATCTCAGTGCGCTGGACTGGATTCGCGACCTCGGTCTCACCGGGGCGAAGGAGGGCTGTGCCGAGGGGGAGTGTGGGGCGTGCGCGATCCTCGTGGCCCGCCCCAGCACCACCGGCGAGGACGCGACGGAGTGGGTCTCGATCAACTCCTGCCTGATTCCTGCCGCCAGCCTCGACGGCCAGGACGTGATCACCGCCGAAGGCCTCGGGACACCGTCGGAGCTGCATCCGGTGCAGCGAGAGATGGCGGTCCGCGGCGGCTCGCAGTGCGGTTACTGTACGCCGGGATTCGTCTGTTCGATGGCCGCGGAGTACTACCGTGCCGACCGCGTCGACGATGCCCACCCCGGAGCGGTCGACGAGCCCGAACACGGTGCGAACGGGTTCGACCTGCACGCGATGAGCGGCAACCTGTGCCGCTGCACCGGCTACCGGCCCATCCGAGACGCAGCGTTCGCCCTGGGCGAGCCGCCGGCCGGAGATCAGCTCGCCGCACGCCGGGTGCACGCGGCCCCCGTCACGCGACCGATCCGGGTGGCCGGCCACGACGCCGAGTACGTGCGTCCCGCCGACCTGGCGGCGACGTTGGAGGAAATCCGCCAGCATCCCGAGGCGGTCTTGGTGGCCGGCTCGACGGACTGGGGGGTCGAGGTCAACCTCCGGGGCCGTCGGGCGCCGTACGTCGTCGGCATCGACCGGGTGCCGGAGCTACGCGAGCTGAGCGTCGCCGACGATGCCTTCACCCTCGGAGCCGCGCTCACCTTGACCGAGTTGGAGCATCGGCTCGACGGAGCCATCCCGTTGCTGGACGAGGTGTTCGCGCAGTTCGCCTCGCGCCTGATCCGCAACGGAGCGACCCTCGGCGGCAATCTCGGCACGGCATCGCCGATCGGTGACTGCCCGCCGGCCTTGCTCGCGCTGGACGCGGAGCTCGTGCTCGCCTCGGTCGACGGCGAGCGTACGGTCTCGCTGGCCGAGTACTTCACCGGATATCGGCAATCGATCCGCCAGTCCGACGAGTTGATCAAGGCGATTCGGATCCCGCGCCCGCTGGCACGGTTGACCGCCTTCCACAAGATCGCCAAGCGACGCTTCGACGACATCTCCAGCGTCGCCGTCGCCTACGCGGTCGGATTGGATGACGGCTTGGTCGATCGGGTGCGGATCGGGCTCGGCGGTGTCGCGGCCACCCCACTTCGAGCGACCGCCACTGAAGCCGCTCTCGTCGGCCGTCCCGGGGACGAGCCGACCGTCCTCGCCGCCGCAGAGGTGCTGGTCGCCGAAGGCACCCCGATCGACGACCAACGGGCGAGCGCGGCCTATCGAGCGGCGATGATGGGTCAGTCGCTCCTGAAGTTCTACGACCACGCCACGACAGGAGCGCATCGATGAGTCAGCTCTCGCAGCGGCCCGACTCGGGACCGGACCCCTACGATGTCGGCAAGGCCAACACGCACGAGTCTGCGGCCATGAACTTCACCTGTCAGGCGCTCTACACCGACGACCTCGTCGCGCGCACCAAGGACTGCCTGCATGCATATCCGGTGCAGGTCTTCGTCGCCAAGGGCACGATCACCAAGCTCGACGTGCAGCCGGCGTATGCGGTGCCGGGAGTGGTGCGGGTGCTCACGGCCGATGAC
>JBBSQJ010000018.1:0-28050 GCA_038257965.1 Propionibacteriales bacterium | reverse complement strand
GGTGTGGTCGTGGTGCACGAGGTGCCCGGGATCACGCCGTTGGTGACGCGGTTCGCGAACGAGGTGGTCGAGCGCGGCTTCACGGTGATCATGCCGTCGCTGCTCGGCACGCCCGGCAAGGAAGTCCAGCAGCGTCGCATTGAACCGTTCGGGCTGGTCACGCTGCGTCCAGTGTCCGGCGCCGTGGAATACCGCCAGTTGGGCATCGCGGATCAGTTCGGCGGCACGTTCGGCATCGGCGAGGGGCACTCCGACGTCGCAGGAGTCGTGGGCGATCATGGTGGGTTGGACGATCTCGGCGAGTCGGTCGGTGTAGTCGGTCCGGGTACCCGTTCGTTTCAATTCGCTGCGCTGCCACTGGCTGTAAGCGCGTGGGGCGTCGGAGTGGAGCAGCGACCGGCGCACGGCGGCGACGAGATCGGGGGTGATCCGGCTGTGGTCACGCAGGATCAGGCCCAGCGATCGCCGCAGAAGCCACCTGCTGCGCCCGAGCAGCGTGGTGGCCGCGGCGGCCCCGGGGACCCGTACGGCCAGGTAGGACAACGCGTGGGCGGGGCTGCGGTGCTGGATTCCGTAGGTGCCAATCAGCACGAGCCGTGCCACGATCTCGTTTCGCCGCAGCGTCAGGCCGATCGCCATCGCGCCGCCCATCGAGATTCCGCAGAGCATGAAGCGCTCGAGACCGAGCGCGGTCACGAACTCATCGACGTACTCCACGAGGTGCTCCGTGGTGATCGGCCTCTCGGGCAGTGGGGTGCAGCCGAATCCGGGATGGTCGGGCGCATAGATGCGATAGCCCGCACCGATCAGGGCCGGGACGGTGTCGCTCCACGACAGTTCGGCACTGTCAGCGCCGCCACCGTGCAGAAGCAGACACGTCGTGCCGGTGGCGGTGCCGCCCGCGAGGTAGGAGACCGATCCGGAAGGCAGATCGATGGTTTGCCGGTCGAGCCCGCGGACAACGGTCATTGCAGCGGACCCCTTCCCAACAGACATTCCGGAGCGGGGTGGTGCCGTCGTTGGCCGGGTCTGGGGCCAATTCTCATAGACTCGGGCGGTGCTGGCTCGATTGGCTGGACCGGAGCGCGCAGCGTGAGTCGCCGACGGAAGTCCAGGCCGACGGGCGAGTCGCCGATCTCGGCCCGAGACGATGCCCCTGCGCACGTCGGCGGACCAGCACCTTTGCTGAAGCGGCTGGCGGCCGCCGCGGTCGATGGGGCCACCTACCTCATCATTCCAGCCCTGCTGGTCCCCCTTGGCGTGTTCCTCGTGGTTCGAGGCATCTCCCCGCCGGCGGAGGCGGTGTACCTGTTCAGCCTCGCCGTCGTCGTGCTCCCGGCCACCCTGTGGACGGCCCGGTGCGAGGCCGAGACCGGGGCGACGCCCGGCAAGCGCCTGCTCCGGCTGCACGTCATCGATCTGGCGACCTCACGCAGGCCGAGCCGAGCACGCGCACTGGTCCGTGCGCTCGTCAAGATCGCTGTGCCGTGGGGGCTCGGACACACCGTCGCACTGGGATTTGCCGCCTTCCCGCCGGGTGGGCTGCCTGGCTGGTTGCTGGTGGTGACCATCCTCACCTACGCGTGGGTGATCGCTGCCCTCGTGCTGCTGTTCATCCGTCCTCGGCGTCTTGTCCATGATCGGGTTGTCGGCACCCTCGTGATCGGCGCTCCGGCTGGGGATTCTCGTCCGGGCCGACAGATTCGCAGTCGTGGAAAGCGATGAGTTCGACGCGACTGTGGAGTCCAACAGGTATGACTTCCACTGTGACATCCCAGGCGACGGTCCTGCCACCGATCGTCGACCCCGAGGCCTGGCGCCGCGAGCTGGACGAGTTGCGCAAGCGGGAGAAGGCCGCCACCCGTGAGCTGGACGCCATCGCCGCCCAGCGACGTCGGCTGCCCATGGTGGAGCTGCCGGGCTACACCCTCCAAGGGGAGGCCGGCCCGGTGCGGCTGGTCGATGTCTTCGAGGGGAGACACCAACTGATCACGTACCACCACATGTGGTTCGACGCCGCCGAGTGGCAGTGCGGTGGCTGCACCGGTTTCACCTCCCAGTTCACCCGGCTCGACTTCCTCGACCCCTACGACGCCAGGTTCGTGATCGTCACGGCCGGGCCGATCGACCAGGCGCTGGCGTACAGGGAGAAGGTCGGGAATCAGATGACCTGGTATTCCACCGCCGACAGCTCCTTCGGCGCCGACATGGACGCGCCGGCCGGCGGCGGCTTCGGGGTGAACGTGTTCCTGCGTGACGGGGAGACGGTATACCGCACCTGGCACACGAACGGTCGAGGCACCGAGCAGCTCAGCCACGCCTTCGGCCTGATCGACCTGCTGCCGTGGGGTCGCCAGGAGGAGTGGCAGGACTCCCCGGAGGGCTGGCCGCGCTCGGCCACCTACCAGCGCTGGCTCGACTCCCCCGACATCGCCCGGTTCTACGGACCGGGCTCGCGCAGCTGAGGTCCCACCCACCGCCCCGCCCTCGGAATGTGGGCGTTTGTTGCAGCGACACGCCGCGCGGAACTGTCACTTCACCCACTCTCCGAGGCCGGAATCAGCCGATGGGTCGGTGCCGCTCGATGGCGTGCACCTGCGCCTCGGCGGTGAGATGGGCGACCAGGAACTCGCCGGTGGCCAACTTCATGGGCGCCATCTCGAGCGCGTCGAGGATGTTCGGCAGCACCGGTCGGTGAACACAGATCGCTGTCGGCTCGCCGGTGGCCAAGGCGCGCTGACGGACGGCCTGGAGGACCTTCCGGACGCCGTTGGCCTCACCTGCTCCGTGCTCCTCGGCGAGCTGGGCGTGCTGCTCCACCGACAGCCTCCTGCTCTCCGCGTACGGCCGGAGGGTGGTCAGGCACCGGGTCGAGGTGGAGCTGACCAGCCGGCTCACGCCGTACGCATCGAGCATCGCGACGAGCTTGCGCGCCTGAGTTCGTCCGCGGCTCGCCAACGGACGGAGTGCATCCTTCTTGCTCCAGTCCTTGCGATCCATCGCCTTGCCGTGCCGAACCAGGATCAGTGGCGTGGTAGGAGGCTGTTCGAGGAACTGCTCCAGCAGGAAGTGGTCGTGCGCGTACGTGAGTCGCGCCAGGGCCGCACGGATCGGCAACCACGACACCACATCCACCTCGGCGTCAGGAGCGCGGCGCACCGCGCTGAGCATGGTCGCCGCCCAGTAGTCGACCCTTTTGACGCCGGCCTTGGGGACCTCGTACCGGATCGTGTCCAGCGGCACACCGAGACGGATCCGGACGCCGGTCTCCTCCTCGACCTCTCGGACCGCAGCGGCCGGAACACTCTCACCGGCCCGGACCTTGCCCTTGGGCAGGGTCCAGTCGTCGTACCGCTTGCGGTGGACGATCACCACTTCGCGGCCTCGGACGGGGTGCTGCCGCGGGACGACCGCCCCACCGGCGAGGATGGGGCTGCCACTCGATCCGCTGGAGCGACGGGCGCCGGAGCGCTGGAGCGTGGACACGGGTACGCAGCTACTTCGCCCGGCGGCGGCTCTTGACATTGATCAAGTGTTCCTGCATGTCCAGCAGCGGCTTGCCGTCGGCGTCGACGGTGAACGGGATCCAGTTGCCGTCGGGCTGCAGCTTCCACGACGCGGTCCTGGGGTCGAATGCGAGGTCGAACATGTCGGAGATCTCCGCGACGTGTGCCGGGTTGGTGATCGAAGCAAGCACCTCCACCCGCCGGTCGAGGTTGCGGTGCATCAGATCGGCCGATCCGCTGCCGACCGAGGGCTGGCCGCCGTTGGCGAACAAGAACAAGCGGCTGTGCTCCAAGAACCGGCCCAGGATGCTGCGGACCCGGATGTTCTCGCTGAGTCCCGGCGCGCCCGGGCGGATCGTGCAGATCCCCCGCACCCACAGGTCGACCTTCACCCCGGCCGCCGATGCCCGATAGAGCGCGTCACTGATCTCCTCGTCGACCAGTGAGTTCACCTTGATCCGGATGCCCGACGGCAAGCCGTCCTCGTGGTTGGCGATCTCGTTGTTGATCCGGTCCAGGAGCCCGGTGCGGATCCCGTGTGGGGCGACCAACAGACGCCGGTAGGAGATCTCCTGCGACATCCCCGATAGATGATTGAACAACCGGCCGATGTCGTCGGTGATGATCGGGTTGGCAGTCAGCAGTCCCATGTCCTCGTACAGCCGAGCCGTCTTGGGGTTGTAGTTGCCGGTGCCCACGTGGGCGTAGCGACGCAGGCCGTCGGGCTCGTCGCGAACCACCATCGACAACTTGCAGTGGGTCTTCAGTCCGACGACCCCGTAGACGACGTGGCAGCCGTGCTGCTCGAGTCGCCGTGCCCAGGCGATGTTGGCCTGTTCGTCGAAGCGGGCCTTGATCTCGACCAGGACCAGCACCTGCTTGCCGACCTCGGCCGCCTCGATCAATGCGTCGATGATCGGGGAGTCGCCGGACGTGCGGTACAGCGTCTGCTTGATCGCCAGCACCTGCGGGTCGTCGGCGGCTTGCTCGATGAAGCGCTGCACCGAGGTGGCGAACGAGTCGTACGGGTGCTGGAGCAACACGTCGCGTTGCTTCAAGGCCGCGAACATGTCGGCCGGCTTCGCGGTCTCGACCTCCGCCAGGTGCGGGTGGGTCGACGGCAAGAACGCCGGGTACTTCAGCTCGGCGCGGTCCAGATCGGCCAGCGAGAACAACCCGCGCAGGTCCAGCGGGCCGGGCACGAGGAAGACCTCCCTTTCGTTGATGTCGAGCTCGGAGACGAGCAGTTCGAGCATCTTCGGGTCGATGTCGTCCTCGACCTCGAGGCGGACCGGCGGACGACCGACCTTGCTCCGCAAGAGCTCGCGCTCCAGCGCCACGAGCAGATTCTCCGCGTCGTCCTCCTCGACCTCCACGTCCTCGTTGCGGGTGACCCGGAAGACGTGATGCTGCACGACCTGCATCCCGGTGAACAGCTGTCGCAGGTGCTGGGCGATGACGTCTTCCAGCGGCACGAACCGGCCCTCGTCCAGATTGATGAACCGGGGGAGCACCGACGGCACCTTGACCCGGGCGAACTGGCGTAGCCCGGTGTCGGGGTTGCGGACCAGCACGGCCAGGTTGATCGACAACCCCGAGATGTAGGGGAAGGGGTGGGACGGATCGACGGCCAGCGGAGTCAGCACCGGGAAGATCCGCTCGGCGAACAGCTCGTCGAGCCGGAAGCGCTCGGAATCGGTCAGCTCCTCCCAGCGAAGGATCTCGATGCCCTCCGCGGCCATCTCCGGCCTGATCTCTTCGGCGAAGACGCGGGCCACCTCCGCGACGAGCTCTCGAGTCCGGCCGAGGATCGCGCTGTGCACCTCGCGGGGCAACAGACCGGAGACCGTCGGCACCGCGACCCCCGCGGCGATGCGTCTCTTCAGACCGGCGACGCGGACCATGAAGAACTCGTCCAGGTTGGAGGAGAAGATCGCCAGGAAACGGGCGCGCTCGAGCACGGGCACCCTCAATCGATCACGGGCCAGGTCCAAGACGCGGTTGTTGAACGCCAGCCAGGACAGCTCGCGGTCGAGAAACCGGTCGCCCGGGAACTCGGCCAGCCCGGTGGTCGTGTCCTCCGGCCCGATCTCCACGTCCGCCTCGAAGGCGGCGCTCAGTGCGTCCATCGATTCTCCTGGCTCTCTTCAGGACAAGATCCTAGTGAACCCGGCTGAACGCCGGATCACGGTGCGAGCCGGCGTCTCGTTGCCCGCAGTCGCGCCGCTGCGCGAGCAGGTGGCGTCACACGGAGGGAGCGCACAGCGGGTGGCCGCCCAGCCTGGGGTGTGGGGGGGCAGGCTTGGCAGCAGCTCACCGAGTGGTCTGTGCGTAAAGGACGTCCTTACTGCTCTCGGTGAATCCGGCGCCGGTGTAAAGCGCGATCGCGGTCTGCTGGTCGCTCTCGACGTACAACTCGACCTCGGCGTTGCCGCGCAGTTGCAGATGGCGCAGCCCGGCGTACAACAACGCCTTGCCGACTCCGCCGCCGGCGGCGTCCGGATCGACGCCGATGACATAGACCTCGCCTAGCCTGTCCTGCTGCTGCTTGGTCCAGTCGAAGCCGATGACCCGGCCGTCGCGTTCGGCCAGCAAGAAGCCAGCAGGGTCGAACCAGGACTCGGCCATCCGCTCGCCCAGGTCGGCGCGAGTGATCCGCCCCTGTTCGGGATGGTGGGCGAATGCTCGGGCATTGACGGCCAGCCAGGAGTCCTCGTCGGACCCGGGCCGGAAGCCCCGGATGGTCACCCCGGGGGGCGCGGCGGGCTCGGGGAGTACGTCGTCGAGGGGCCTGGTCATGATCGACAGCGTTCGTACCCGTCGTAGGCCGGTTCGTTCTGCCAGCACCGCCGCAGCGGGCGGGTCGCCTGGTGCCCAGAGCTGCAACAAAGCGTCTGCCTGCCCGATCAGCGCAGTCAGCAGGGCACGTCCAAGACCCCGCCGTCGCGCTCGGGGGGCGACCATCACCGCTCCGGTGTCGACCCGCGGACCATGCTCGAGCTGGGCATAGCCGACCAGGTCGCCGTCGATATGTCCCAGGAGATGGTGTACGTCGTCGCGCGGGTGCCGGAGGTTGAGCAGGCCGGCTTCGTTGAGCGCCGAGGGATGATTCGGTGCCGCCGCCGCCGCCGCAAGTTGCTCGACCTCGGCTCGGTGCGGGCCGATCTCGTCTTTGGAGTCGATCGTGAAGGTGGGCGGCACGCCGTTCACGTTAGTGGTGTGAACGCACCGTCCGAGTTCGGGCTGCTCGGTATCCGCCCTGAGCGTGTCGGCTGATGTGCCCTGAGCCTGTCGAATCAGGTGCCCTGAGCGTGTCGGATCAGGTGCCCTGAGCGTGTCGGATCATGTGCCCTGAGCCTGTCGAAGGGCGCATCCCGAGCCCTTCGACGGGCTCAGGGCGCGTTTGTGGGGCGCGGTTGTGGGTGCATCCCGAGCCCTTCGACGGGCTCAGGGCGCGTTTGTGGGGCGCGTTTGTGGGGGCATCCCGAGGCCCTTCGACGGGCTCAGGGCGCGTTTGTGGGGCGCGTCCAGCAGTTGGGACGCATCCGTCCGGGTCAGACTCGGGTCCGGGCCTCTTCGTTCGGGATGACGAACCGGTATCCGACGTTGCGGACCGTGCCGATCACCGACTCGTACTCGGGTCCCAACTTGGCTCGCAGCCGCCGCACGTGGACGTCGACGGTTCGCGTACCGCCGTAGTAGTCGTACCCCCAGACGTCGCTCAGCAACTGCTGACGGCTGAACACCCGGCCCGGATGCTGAGCCAGATACTTCAGCAGTTCGAACTCGGTATAGGTGAGATCGAGCTGCTGCCCGCTCAGCTTCGCCGAGTAGCCCGCCTCGTCGATGACGATGTTCCCGCTCTGGATCAGCGGCTCGACTCCGGTGGAGGTCGACGGCGCCATAGCCAGCCGGATGCGGACGTCGACCTCGGCCGGTCCGGCCGACGTCAACAACAAGTCGTCGAAGCCCCAGTCCGACGACAGCGCGGCCAGGCCCCCGTCGCCGACAATGATCAGGAGCGGCGATTCCTTGCCGGTGGTCTCGATCAGCCGACACAGGGAGCGGGCGCCGACCAGGTCGCGCCGGGCATCGAGCAGGATGAGGTCGGACGACGGTGCGTCGAGCAGGGCCGTGGCCTCCGCCTGCGCGACCTTGACCTGATGTGGCAGCAGCTGCAGGGCGGGCAGGATTTCTGATGAGGAGTGCATATCGTTGGTCAGCAAGAGCAAGGTGGCCATGGGGGTCTCCTTCGCGCGATCTGCGGATCGGGCTCTCCCCGACGCCGCCCAGCCGCCTCCCAGACGGAGTCGGTGCCGAGGTGACAGCCGAGGTGACAACGGTGTCGTCTGTGGCTGTGACGTGGTGATGTGCGGAAGACTAAGTGATTTCTCGAAGGTTGGCCAGTGACGACGATAGCGTTTCAGTTCTGGGCCGGTGCGCGGGCTACGGCCGGGGTGACCCGCGAGGAGTGGCAAGCGGATTCGGTCGCCGAAGCCATCGAGCTGGCTCGCCGGGCACGCGCGGACGTGGCCTTCGACCGTGTCGTGGCGATGTGCTCGATCCTCATCGACGGGATCGTCGCCGGGCCGGATGATCTCGCCGCATTGCGGACGACCCCGGTGGTTGCGGAGTTTCTGCCTCCTTTCGCCGGGGGCTGAGATTCCTGTTCCCGGGTAGGTGCGACCCCTTCCGACCCGCCCGCGTCTCAATAAATGGATGCGATTCTCACTAAATGAGACGGCTGCTTGGTTGCCCACCGGGTTGCGTCCTAGGGTGGCACCGTGATCGCGACGGATCGGTGGGCTCCGCTCACCCGCTGCCTGGCTGTGGACCACGGCCGCATGCGCTCGTCGTTGTGTCTGTCCTCGCGAATGTAGGTGTCGCCGCTCTGTCCTCGCGCAGACTCGGCCGGCCGCTCTTCGCATGATCCCGATGCTCTGCTGCCGCCGTCGGCGCGACGACTTTCAGGTTGCCGACACCCAAACCCCACTCAGGGTCCGGTTCACCAGGGCCCGGACCACCACCGTCAGGAGACACCACCAGATGAGTAGGCAAGACGTACTGGTCGACGCCGACTGGGTCGCCGCCCACGCGGCAGACGACAACATCGTTCTCGTCGAGGTCGACGAGGACACCACCGCGTACGACGGCGGGCACATCGAGGGCGCGGTCAAGCTCGACTGGAAGAAGGATCTGCAGGATCCGATTCGCCGCGACTTCGTCGACAAGCAGCAGTTCGAGAAGCTGCTGTCCGAGCGCGGCATCAGCAACGACGACACCATCGTGCTGTACGGGGGCAACAACAACTGGTTTGCGGCGTACGCGTACTGGTACTTCAAGCTGTACGGGCACGAAAAGGCCCTGCTGCTCGACGGCGGCCGCAAGAAGTGGGAACTCGACGCGCGACCGTTGAGCTCCGAGACCGTCACCCGCCCGGCCACCAGCTACACCGCGCAGGAGCCGAACCTCGACATCCGGGCGTTCCGGGACGAGACCATCGCCGCCATCGGCGCCAAAGGACTGATCGACGTCCGCAGTCCCGACGAGTTCGCCGGCCGACTCCTGGCCCCGGCGCACCTACCGCAGGAGCAGGCGCAGCGCGGTGGCCACATCCCGACGGCGATCAACGTGCCATGGAGCAAGGCCGCGAACGACGACGGCACCTTCAGGTCCGACGACGACCTCACCGAGCTCTACCGCGACGCCGGTCTGGACTCCGAACAAGACATCATCGCCTACTGCCGGATCGGCGAGCGCAGTGCGCACACCTGGTTCGTGCTGCACGAGATCCTCGACCGGCCGAACGTGAAGAACTACGACGGCTCCTGGACCGAGTACGGCTCGCTGGTCGGTGTCCCGGTCGCGGTCGGCGACGAGCCGGGCACCCTCTAGCTCCGCCTCCCCCAACCCTCAACTTCAGCTAGGAGCCAACATGTGCGGTGCAACCACCGGAGGCCTCAGCGTCCAGGGCATCGACGTCACCAAGGAAGCTGTCATCCAGGGTCGCGTGTTGCGCGGCGGTGAGCCGGTCGGCAGTGCGTACGTACGGCTGCTCGACTCCACCGGTGAGTTCACCGCCGAGGTGCCGACATCCGCGACGGGTCATTTCCGGTTCTTCGCCGGTGACGGCGGCTGGACGTTGCGCACCCTCGCCCCGGGCGCGAGCACCGACCGTCAGGTCGTGGCGTCCCGCGGCACGGTCGTCGACCTGGACATCGATCTCGTCGCGGCGTAACTCCTCACCCGGAGTTGTCGGATCCTCAGCTGGCTACAGCAAGCCGAGAATCTGACAACTCTGCGGCTGGCTGTTTCGGGGTGACGCCGCGCGGATAGCTCATAGGTCGTGCGTGCAGTCACCTGGCAAGATCGACGCAAGATCAGCGTCGAGACAGTTCCGGACCCGATCATAGAACAACCCACGGACGCGATCGTCCGGATCACGTCGACCAACATCTGCGGCTCCGACCTCCATCTGTACGAGGTCCTGGGCGCCTTCATGACGACCGGCGACATCATCGGGCACGAGCCGATGGGGATCGTCGAAGAGGTCGGCTCGGAGGTTTCCGCGCTGCGACCGGGTGATCGAGTCGTGATCCCCTTCCAGATCTCGTGCGGCCACTGCTGGATGTGTGATCGGGCGCTCTACACCCAGTGCGAGACCACGCAGGTCCGCGAGGTCGGCTCCGGGGCGGCACTGTTCGGTTACTCGAAACTGTACGGGTCGGTTGCCGGTGCCCAGGCCGAGTATCTCCGCGTCCCGCAGGCCCAGTTCACTCATGTCTTGGTGCCCGATGGGCCGCCGGACGATCGCTTCGTCTATCTCTCAGACGTGCTGCCGACCGCCTGGCAGGCGGTGGAGTACGCCGATGTCCCCGACGGGGGATCGCTGGTCGTGCTCGGTCTCGGCCCGATCGGTGAGATGGCCTGCCGGATCGCCCAGCAGAAGCCGATCGAGCAGATCATTGCCGTCGACCTGGTGCCCGAGCGTCTCGATCGTGCTCGGCAGCGCGGCATCGACGTGATCGACCTCCTCGAGAACGGTGATGACCTCGCCGACGTGATCCGGGAGCGCACCGACGGCCGAGGACCCGATGCGGTGATCGACGCCGTGGGAATGGAGGCCCACGGCTCGCCCGGCGCATCGTTGATCCAACGGGTCGCGGCACACCTGCCGGACG
This sequence comes from Propionibacteriales bacterium, assembly GCA_038257965.1. Classification (GTDB taxonomy): domain Bacteria; phylum Actinomycetota; class Actinomycetes; order Propionibacteriales; family Propionibacteriaceae; genus Microlunatus. The sequence goes on along the minus strand of JBBSQJ010000018.1, from coordinate 17,363 downwards.
CCATCGCCGAACCGCTGATCACCAAGGCCGGTGTCGATCGTCTGGCCGCGTTGTACTCGGCCGTCGACATCGTGCGGCGAGGCGGCACGATCTCCCTGATCGGCGTGTACGGAGGAATGGCCGATCCGATGCCGATGATGACGCTGTTCGACAAGCAGATCCAGCTGCGGATGGGACAGGCCAACGTCAAGAAGTGGGTGGACGTCATCATGCCGTTGTTGACCGACGACGATCCGCTTGGTGTGGACGACTTCGCCACGCACCGGCTGCCGCTGAGCGAGGCGCCACACGCGTACGACATCTTCCAGCGCAAGGTCGACGGCGCCGTCAAGATCGTGCTCCAGCCCTGATCACCCGGTCCGGAACCGACCAGACCCCTCAGCCCATGTCCAGCCGCAGTCCGCTCACGCTTCTCCGGGTGTCCCCGCCCGGCCATCCACCCGGCGTCTGGGAACCACAGGTGCAGGAGTTGTCCCCGGGCGAGGCGGAATCGCTGTTCGGTCCCGCGTCCACAGCGGGCACGTTGGTCGTGGTCGGTGCGCATCCCGACGACGAGACCCTCGGTGCCGGTCGACTGATGGCTCAGTGGTGTCGGACTCGTGGTCGGGTCCGTGCCCTGCTGGCGAGCGATGGCGAGGCATGCCTCGATCACCTGCGGACGCGGCCGGGCGGACTGGCCGAACGGCGTCGTGGCGAATGGTCGGCGGCGCTCGAGCGACTGGGCGCAGAGCCGGGTGCGGCCTTGGCCTTGCCCGACGGCAGGCTCGCCGGGAAGGAGGAGACGATCGTCTCCGCTCTCGATGCCCTGCTGGACACCCTGGAGGATGTCGCCGCGCTGGCCACGCCGACCCTGATCGATCCGCACCCGGACCATCGTGCCGTCGGGCGGGCGGCGGCCCGGGTGGCTCGCGAGCGTCGACTGGTCCTTCTCGAATATCCGGTCTGGCTCACATTCTGGGCCGATCCGGTGGACCTCGGTCCGCGGAGACTGGTGCGGGTCGCCACCGACCCGGCGGCGCAGGCCGCTCGAGAGCGGGCGTTGTCGTGTTTCGGTAGCCAGTTCGAGCCGCTCGCGGAGGGCCTGGAACCGGTCGTCCCGCCGGCTATGCTCGCCCACCATCGCGAGCAGCGGCTGATCGTCGACGACTCCTTCCCCCTCTGCCTCGAAAGTGTGCCCCAGTGACAACGACACGCCGCGAGAACTTGTCACTGGCGCCCAGTTTCGGAAAGGGGAACCGATGATCCGCCTGCCGGACTTCGACGGGCTCTACGGACGTGACGCCGATCCTTGGCAGGTCGGGACGAGCTGGTACGAACAGCGCAAGCTAGCGATCGTGACCGCCACGCTTCGCCGGGCCCGCTACATCGCGGCGTGGGACCCTGCCTGCGGCACCGGCCACCTGGCACGCCGGCTGGCGTCGGTGGCGGACCGGGTGCTGGCCACCGACAATTCCGCCGGTGCCGTGGAGATCAGCCGGACAACGTGTCACGGGCTCCCCAACGTCGAACTGCAGACGTCGGGGCTACCGGGCCGGCCGCCGGACGCTGGGCCTTTCGACCTGGTCGTGCTGAGCGAGTTCGTGTACTACCTGTCACCGGACCAGCGACAAGCGGCGCTGCGTACGGTCGACGACCTGACCCGATCGGAGGCCGAGGTGGTGGCGGTGCACTGGCGGCACAAGCCGCACGACGCCTACGCGAGCGGGGCGCAGACCCAGATCGAGATCGTCGACCGGCTGTCGGCTCGGGGTTGGCGCCACCCCGTGCACCACCTGGAGGAGGACTTCGTGCTCGATGTCATGGACCGCACCGACGATACGGCGCTGCCACGATGAGCGAGCACGAGGCGCTGACCAGTTCTCAGCCCTATCCCGCCCCGCTGGCCGTGCCCACCGGGTATCGGCGACACCGCCCCGACGTGGCGACGCTCCGCTCGGCGATGCACGCCTGCGCGGACGAACTGCCCTGGTCCGCGTTGTCCTGGCGTGGGTTGGTCGAGGGTCTGCTCGCCCTCGGTCGGACCGATGTCCCGCTGGCCCGGCTCGTGGAGGGCCACGTCGATGCGCTCCGGATCCTGGGCCAGTCCGGCGGCGTGCCGGTCCCGGATGCCCTGTACGGGGTGGGGGCGTCGCGATCGCGGCGCACCGGCGTCGTCGCCACCGCGATCGCTGATGGATGGCGACTCGACGGGACGCTCCGGTTCGCGTCCGGTGCCGGTGTGGTGGACCGCGCCCTGGTCCCGGTCTGGCTCGACGACGAGCACCATCGCCTGCTCGACCTGGACGTCCGCGCATGGCCGGTCGACGCCTCCGCGTGGGTGACCTCGGCGATGGAGGTCAGTCGGTCGCACACCATCCGGCTGGACGACGTGGCGGCCCCGGGGGCGTCGGCGGTAGGACCGGTCGACTTCTATCTCGACCGCCCTGGCTTCTTCCCCGGGGGCGTCGGGGTGGCTGCCTGCTGGGCCGGCGGTGCCGCCCGGATCGCCGACCTGCTGCTGGACCGCTCGCCGCAGACCTGGCCCGAGCACGTTCGGGGCCGGATGGGGGAGATCCGGGTGCAGTTGGCGTCGGGTGCGGCGGTGTTGCGGTCGACGGCGCGAGTGCTCGACGAGTTGTCCGCCGACCCCGGATCGGCGGGGCCGGGCACACCCTGGCAGGCGATCTCGACCGAGACCCGGGCAGCCACCGCCAACGCGGTCACCGCCGTGCTCGAGCACTCGCGACGGATCGGCGGCGCCGCCGGGTTCGCCCACGACGAGCACTTCAGCCGCGCGCACCACGACCTCGACCTGTACGTCCTCCAGCAGAATGCCGACGGGGATCGGGCGTACCTCGGCAGCCGGTACGGCACGTGAATCCCCGCGACCCTGCGCCGGTCGGATCGTACGACGTGCTCGTGGCCGTTCCCGCCCACGACGAGGTCGATCGGATCGGAACCTGCCTGCGAAGTGTCGTCTCTGCGCTTCACGCGGCGCAGGTTGCCGCTCTCGTCGGCAGGGCCCGGATCGCGGTGGGTGCACATCGTTGCCGCGACGACACCGCCGCCGTGGCGGCTCGCGCCATCCGCGAGACCGGCTGGCCGGACGCGATCGTGGTCGAGCTCGACGACGACCTTCCGGTGGGCCTGGTTCGAACGCGGTTGGCGCGCCATGCCGTGCTGGCCGAGCCCGCGCTCGAGCCGGACCGGTTGTGGCTGCTGAGCACCGATGCCGACTCCGTCGTACCGCTGGATTGGGTCTCCGGGCTGCTGCGGGCGGCATGGGAGGGCGAGGCCGACGTCGTGGCCGGTCTGGTCGACCTGGTGGGTTGGCGAGGCGGCCGCGCCGCACGCCGCGCCTACCGACAGATCCTCGCCGAGAAGCTGCTTCCCGACGGCGGACACGAGCATGTGTACGCGGCCAACCTGGCCATCCGCTGGACGACCTTTCAGGCGATCGACGGCTTCCCGGGTCTTCCGCACGGTGAGGAGGCGGGCCTGCTCCGTGCGGCGACAGATGCGGGCGCTCGACTGGCCACGCCACGGGCGCCCCGGGTTCGCACTTCCGGACGGGTGCCCGGCCGGGCTCCGCAGGGTCTGGCCGATCTGCTCGGCCGGCTGCACGACGAGGCCGCCGCCCCGCATTGACCGCGCGGAGCGGACACGCCGGGTTCGGTGCCGCATCGGTCTTAGGGTGGAGCCGATGACACCAACGGAGCCGCCGGACACCCCAACCGGGAGCGGGTCGGGAGATGACCCGTTCAACTGGCTGTACCAGCGCGGGCAGCCTGCGCCGACCGAGGACGTCGCGCCGCCCGTTCCGCCGACCGTCCAGGGCCCTGCTCCGCCTCCGACGCCGTCGCCCGGCCCGCAGGGTGTACCGCCGGCCGACCCGGCCCCACCGCCCCCGGCCGAGCCGCCCGGTCCGCCGCCGACGTACGTATTGCAGGCCTACCAGCCACGGATGGGACAACCGCCCGCGGTCGCTCCGGCGGCTCCGGCCGCTCCGCCGGCGCCGTCGAGGCGCCGCGGCCCGGTCATCGCCATCGTCGTCGGGGCCGCCTTGCTCGCCGTGATCGCCGGCGTCGTCGTCGCCGTGCTCGTCGACCGGTCGAACCGGATCGTGGACTACGACCCGGTCAGCACCCCGACCCCGGCAGGACCACCCGCCTCGCAGCGGTCGGCGCCGTCGCCTTCGTCTTCGCCTTCGCCGTCATCGTCGCCCTCGGCGGCAAAGGTGAAGCCGGTGGCCAGCGGTGTGGCCGCGAACTGCACGGCGCCGCCGGCCACGGACGACGCCGGAAAGCCCGTGAGCTACGACGCGGGCAACGTCCTCGACGGCGATCCGAGCACCGCTTGGCGCTGTGACGGCCACGGCAACGGCACAACGTTGACCTTCACCTTCCCGGCAGGCACCACCATCAGCAAGGTCGGCTTGATCAACGGCTACGCGAAGACGGATCCGAAGAGTGGGGCCAAGCGCTACGGCGAGTATCGCCGGATCAGCCGGGTGACGTGGACCTTCGATGACGGCACCGAGGTCCAGCAGGAGTTCGGCGACGGGACGCAGAAGGTGCAGGCGGCCTCGGTCGGTCCGATCCAGACGCAACGCGTGACGCTGACCATCGACTCCACGACGAAGCCGGGCAGGTCCGCGAAGAGCCGCGACGCCGTGCTGATCTCCGAGGTCGCCTTTCGTTGACGTCGCCCTGCCCGGCGCCGGCTGGTCGATCGGGCGATCTAGCTGTCCGTGTCGAGGATCAGCGTGACGGGTCCGTCGTTGACCAGCGAGACCTGCATCATCGCGCCGAACTCGCCGGTCGCGACGTCGGCACCCTGGCCGCGCAGGGCGGCGACGAACTCCTCGATCAACGGTTCGCTGACCGGTCTGGGCGCCGCGGCGTTCCAGGAGGGGCGGCGGCCCTTGCGGGTGTCGGCGTACAGCGTGAACTGACTGACCACCAGGAGTGGAGCACTGAGCTGGGCACAGGAACGCTCATCGGCCAGGATCCGCAGCGTCCAGATCTTCTCGGCGAGCTTGGCGGCTGTGCCGGCGGTGTCTTCGTGGGTGACACCGAGCAGGACGAGCAGTCCCGGACGCTCGATGCTGCCGACCGTGCGTCCGCCGACGCTCACCGACGCCCATGCCACGCGCTGCACGACGGCTCTCATCGGCCCGCCGTTCGGTCCGAACCGGTATACGCCTCGAGCTCGACCTCGACCAGCATGGCCGGATCGATCAGGCCGGCCACGACCACCATCGTCGCCACCGGACGTGCGTCGCCGAAGACCTCCCCGTGCGCCTGCCCGACTGCCGACTCGTGTGCAGCATCGACGATGTACATCCGGGTACGAACGACCCGGTCCGCGGGCACACCAACCCGACCCAATGCTTCAAGGGCGATCTCGAACGCCGTCTGCGCCTGCCGGTAGGCATCTCCGGGATGCAGCACACCATCGGCCCCGGTCGCGGTGGTGCCCGCCGTGATGGCCCACTCACCGGCGATCACGACCCGGCAGTAGCTGTATCGAGCCTCGTAGGGAGACGAACCCGGGACCCGTACGATCATGAGGGTCACTGTGGCACACGGCCTCGCTGGCACCACGAAGCGATCGGAGGCGCAAGGATGCGCTCGTTGCTGGTCAAGATCACCTGTGGCGCCGAGGCGCCGGAGCGAGCGAACCAGGCTTGGACCGTGGCTGCGATGGGGCTGGCCGCCGGGGCCGACGTCGCCGTCTGGCTGACCGGAGAGGCCGTGTGGTTCGGCGTGGCCGATCACCAGCCCGATCTGGCGCTGCCACACGCGACACCGGTTGGCGAGCTGATCGAGGCGATCCGGGTGGGCGGAGGGATCAGGGTCTGCAGCCAGTGCGCTACCCGACGATGCGTGGCCGGCGGCGATCTGATCGACGGCGCGCTGGTGGCCGGTGCCGCCCAGTTCGTCGAGGCAGCGCTCGAAGACGGCGCCCAAGCACTCGTCTACTGAGGTACGTGCCCTGAGCTTGTCCACGGGCAGTTCGCCGGTCTCCTCCTGGACGGGATCGAATCCTATCGGCGGGTGCGGCGAGGGAGCAGGCACAGTCGTGCGTGATGGTGACCTGCGACAGATCTGGTTCTCGCTGCCAGCAGTCGCACCCAAGGTGAAAAAAGTGAACGTCCACCCTGGCCCGAACCGGACGCGTCGAGCCGCACGACCCTTGTCGCGCTGTCGCCATCAGTCCATCCAGCATGATGTTGATCATCGTCATCGACGTTTCGTTCGCCGGGTGATCAGGACGCTGGGTCCGGTGGCGGCAGTGCGCCGCCGTCATCCTTCCAGCGATGCAACTGCTTCGCCGGGACCGTGTCGTTGTCCGTGGCGGTCTGCGACTCGTACCGGTCCCGGTGGATCACCTTCGAGACGAGGTAGTCATACACCTCATCGGCAAGGTCGATGCCCTCTCGCTGGTACTGCTGGTGAATGAGTTGGCGATCTTGGCCCGGGTAGAGCACACGGTCGAAGCCGGGGGCGGGCTCCATCTGCGTCAGGTCGTGCATCGTGGTGCTGATAGCGGTCTTGAAGGCGCTGAGGTTGGTGAAGACGGCCGGATTCAGCACGATGTGCAACTGGCCCAGGTCACGGCCTTCCTGCAGATCCTCATACATCGACGAGACCCGCTTCCCGAACGGCAGTCCCAGCAGCACACCGGACAGCACGTCCACCATCATCGCCAGACCGTACCCCTTGGGGCCCGCAGCGGGCAGGAGGGCGGCGACGTCGTCGGGATTGGTGGTCGGTTTCCCGTCGTCGTCCACCGCCCAATCGTCGGGAATCTGCCGGCCTTCGGTGCGGGCCTCCAGGATCCTTCCCCAGGCCTGCACCGTCGTGGCCATGTCGAAGCTGAGCGGGTCGGCCACCCCGGGTGCAGCGAAGGCCAGCGGATTCGTGCCGTAGTACGCCTGCGTTCCGCCGTACGGCACCACCATGGGATCGGACTGACACACCGACACGGCAACCATGTCCTGCTCTGCCGCCAGTCGCGTGAAGTAGCCCAGCGCACCGCTATGTGACATCTGACGCACACCGACGACGGCAACTCCGTTGTCCCGGGCCATCCCGGTGGCTTCATCCATCGCCAGCTTCGCGGCCACGTGCCCAGCGCCGTTGTCGGCGTGGAAGAGCGCCGTGCACGGACCGGTTTTCTCGATCGAGAAATTCGGGCGGGTGTTGATCCCGCCCTTGACGATCCGCTCCGCGTAGTACTCGACCCGCATCACTCCGTGGGAGTGAATACCGTACGCGTCGGCGAACACCAGCACGTCCGCGACGATGTCGGCATGTTCCTTGCTCAGGCCGGCCGTCGCGAGCTTACGCTGGGCGAGTTCGTGAAGAACTGGTTCTTGGATGCGCATCTCAGTCTCATCCTCTCCAGCACACCTTGGCACAGTCGTGCTCGGAGCTTCACAGCCACCCCACGAGGCCGATCGCATCGAGTTGCGGCCAGACCATAGGTCCGCCGGACCCGGTCGGACGCCGCCACGGTGTCATTCACGGGCGACGACAACTGTCAGACGTGGCCGGCGCGCGGTAGCACCGTCAGGACCCGTTCAATGTGTTCGTTGAACTCGTTCATGAAGCCGCGCAGGAACTTGCGGGTGTCCTCGTTGGTGATGTCGCCGTCGCCGGTGAACACGTCGGGTGAGAACTGAATGTAGGCCTCCGGAGCGGTCATCTGACGGGCGTTGCAGAAGGCGAGCACCGCTCGCAAGCTCTGCTGCGCGACGGCGGTGCCAATGGCCCCGATCGATGCCCCGATGATCGCGCTGGGAAACGTGATCAAACGAGTTCTGCCCCCACGGCCGGGAGGCCCAGTCGATCGCGTTCTTCAGGGCACCCGGGATCGAGCGGTTGTACTCGGGCGTGACGAACAAGATCGCGTCGGAGTCACCGATCGCCTTCTTGAGGGCAAGCGCCTCAGGTGGGTAGTTGGCGTCGTAATCGGCGCTGTACAGCGGCAGGTCGCCGATCCCGATCTCGGTGAAGCTCAGCCCGTCGGGAGCCACCTTGATCAGCGCCTTCGCCAGGACCCGGTTGATCGATGTGGACGACAAGCTGCCGACGAAGTATCCGACCTCGAATGTCATAACTGCCCCTTCTGGGCTATGTGTCAGGGTGATCGCCCCGGGTCAGGGTGCCGAATATAACCCGGCCCACCCGGACGTTGTCTGTAGCCGGCCGGAGCGGCGGCGCTCATCGAGGGATGCGAGGATGCCAGTCACCCGAATCGGCGTGAGCTGAAAAGGCTTCACACGGTCATGCTGCCGGCTACCTACAGGCCGAGGCCGAGGCCGAGGTCGGGGGTCTGGGTCGAGGTGTCAAACTGAGACCACATTCTGCCTATCCGAGGTGAGGAGATTTGTATGACCACATCAGAGTCTCGGCCGACCACCACCGACGCAGGCATCCCCGTCGCCAGCGACGATCACTCCCTGTCGGTCGGGCCCGACGGCCCGCTGCTGGTGCAAGACCACTATCTGATCGAACAGATGGCGAACTTCAACCGCGAGCGCATTCCGGAACGTCAACCGCACGCGAAGGGCGGTGGGGCGTTCGGCACGTTCCAGGTGACACACGATGTCAGCGCGCACACCCGGGCGGCAGTGTTTCAGCCGGGCGCCGAAACCGAGGTGCTCGCCCGGTTCTCCACCGTCGCGGGGGAACGCGGCAGCCCAGACACGTGGCGTGATCCGCGCGGCTTCTCGCTGAAGTTCTATACCACCGAAGGCAACCTCGACCTCGTCTGCAACAACACCCCGATCTTCTTCATGCGGGATCCGCTGAAGTTCCAACATTTCATCCGCTCGCAGAAGCGGCGTGCGGCGAACAATCTGCGCGATAACGACATGCAGTGGGACTTCTGGAGCCTGTCTCCGGAGTCGGCGCACCAGGTGACGTGGCTGATGGGCGACCGCGGTATTCCGCGGACGTGGCGGCACATGAACGGGTACTCCAGCCACACCTACATGTGGATCAACGCCGACGGTGAGCGGTTCTGGGTGAAATACCACTTCAAGACCGACCAGGGCGTCGAGTGCTTCACCCAGGAGGAGGGTGACCAGATGGCGGCAGTGGACACCGACTACCACCAGCGCGACCTCTACGAACACATCGAGGCCGGAGAGTTTCCGAGCTGGACGTTGAACATGCAGATCATGCCGTACGAGGACGCCAAGACCTACCGGTTCAACCCCTTCGACCTGACCAAGGTGTGGCCGCACGCCGACTATCCGCTCCAAGAAGTCGGGCGGTTGACGCTCAACCGCAACGTCACCGACTTTCACACCGAGATCGAACAGGCCGCCTTCGAGCCCAACAATCTCGTGGCCGGCACCGGGCTGTCGCCGGACAAGATGCTGCTCGCTCGCGGCTTCAGCTACGCCGACGCGCACCGCGCCCGGCTCGGTGTGAACTACAAGCAGATCCCGGTCAACACGCCTCGGACGCCGGTGCAGAGTTATTCCAAGGACGGGGTGATGCGGGTGCAGAACGTCACGGACCCCGTCTACACGCCGAACTCCTACGGCGGCCCGCAGGCCCAGCCCGAACTCACCGATGACGGCGGGCGGTGGTACTCCGACGGTGAGATGGTGCGCGCCGCGTACACGCTGCGCGTCGAAGATGACGACTGGGGCCAACCTGGCACGCTGGTCCGCGACGTCCTCGACGACGCGGCTCGCGAGCGCCTGGTCAACAACATCGTCGGACACCTCCTCAACGGCGTCAGCGAGCTCGTCTTGAACCGGGCATTCGAATACTGGCGCAACGTGGACAAGGATCTGGGGGGTCGAGTCGAGGCCGGGATCAGGGCCAAGCAGGACAATAAGCCCACCCAAGCTACGGACCACACCAAGCCAGTGCGCCCGAGTGTTCAGGCCAACCCTTGACCCCGATCGCGCGCGAACCGCGGTCCGCACGTGTCGCCGCCATACGTATCACCCGTGGACCGTAAAGGGCCGACGTCGGACACGCCCTCAGCCGAGTGGCTGCGGAGTCAGGGTTGGGGACGCAGCCTGCGCGCCGAACTGTCGCCGTTCCCCGACGGCCGAGCACAGGAGAGCCAGAACCCATGCGGATCTACGACAACATCTCCCAGACCGTCGGCAACACGCCTCTGGTGCGGATCAACCGGTTGACCGGCGGCGCAACCACGGTGGTCGCGAAGCTGGAGTCGTTCAACCCGGCCAACAGCGTCAAGGACCGCATCGGGGTCGCGATCGTCGATGCCGCAGAGGCGTCCGGTGAGCTCCAGCCCGGCGGCACGATCGTGGAAGCCACCAGCGGTAATACCGGCATCGCCCTGGCCATGGTGGGGGCGGCACGCGGTTATCGGGTCGTGCTGACCATGCCCGAGACGATGAGTGTGGAACGGCGGGCTCTGCTCCGGGCATTCGGGGCCGAGGTGGTGCTCACGCCCGGCAGCGGCGGCATGAAGGCGGCCGTGGAGGAGGCGGAGAGGCACGCCGGCAAGGGGGCGGTCTTGGCCCGCCAGTTCGCGAACCCGGCCAACGTAGAGATCCACCGACGTACCACCGCGCAAGAGATCTGGGACGACACCGATGGCGGCGTCGACATCTTCGTCGCCGGCATCGGCACCGGTGGCACGTTGACCGGCGTTGGCCAGGTGCTCAAGGAGCGCAAGCCCGAGGTCCAGGTCGTCGCCGTGGAACCGGCCGAGTCGCCGATCCTGAGTGGTGGGGCGCCGGGGCCGCACAAGATCCAGGGTATCGGCGCCAACTTCGTGCCGGAGATCCTCGACCGTGAGGTGTACGACGAGGTCGTCACCGTCGACGCTGCCACCTCGGTGGAGTTCGCTCGCCGGGCCGCGACCGAGGAGGGGATGTTCGTCGGCATCTCCTCGGGGGCTGCGCTGGCCGCCGCCATTCAGATTGCTCGCCGGCCGGAGAATGCCGAGAAGCTGGTCGTGGTCGTGCTGCCCGACTTCGGGGAGCGATACCTTTCGACGATCCTCTTCGAGGGTATGGCAGGGGACTGAGCGGCTTGGCCAATGGTAGGGGCGGAAGTCCGCATACCTGGTGGGAGATTCTTCTGGAAGACGTCGATGCCGCCCTCGCGCGTGATCCGGCGGGAACGTCACGCCTGGAGATGGCGATCACGTCGCCTGGCTTGCACGCGGTCTGGGTGCACCGGCTCTCGCACCGGCTCTGGGGGCGCGGGCGCACCCGGCTCGTGGCCCGGTTGCTGTCCCAATTGAGCCGCACGGTCACCGGGGTCGAGATCCATCCCGGCGCGCGGATCGGTCGGCGGTTCTTCATCGATCACGGTATGGGGGTGGTCATCGGGGAGACCGCCGAGATCGGCGATGATGTGATGTTCTATCACGGCGTTACGCTCGGTGGACGTTCGTTGCGCCGCGTCAAACGGCACCCGACCGTGGGCAGTCACGTGGTGATCGGCGCCGGAGCTCGGCTGCTGGGACCGATCACCGTCGGTGACCATGTTCAGATCGGCGCCAATGCCGTCGTGGTCAAGGACGTGCCGGAAGGGGTCGTCGCGGCCGGCGTCCCGGCGCGGCATCTCCCAGTCGACCGCTCCAACCCTGACCGGTTGTTTCAGGATCCGGCCATCTGGATCTGAGAACCGTCGCACGGTCGTGACCAAGCGGGTCGGCCGGTGCATGGTGCGGGGTGGTGGAATGCGTTATATGACTCGAGTCGCGGCCCGGTCCGCGTGATCAAAGGGCTGGTCACCTTCCGAGATCTGGAGCCCGCCGACCTGGGCGACCTCTGCTGGTCTGGCGGCGACACCCACGTCACGCAGGTGGCGGCCGCGCACGGTCGCTCGTACGCCGGTGAGGTCGTGCTGCTCGTCGGTGTCCTGCCGAACGGGAGGCTCGTCGCGATGGGTGGGCTGGATCTGACCAGGCAGCACGGCGTCGCGTGGTTGTGGATGGTCGCCGTGCACGAGACGTTGCAGTCGTTGGGCATCGGCACCGCCCTCGTCGGCGCCCTGGAGCAACGAGCGTTCGATCTCGGGTGTGCCACGGTGCGACTGAGCGTCGAGCACGACAACCCGCGGGCGTTGAGCTTGTATCGCCGTCTCGGCTACGTCACCACGGGCACGGAGATCGAGAGCTGGCCGGTCGCCGGCGGGCAGACCTACGTCACGGTCAGCAACGTCTTGGAGCGCGGATTGTAAGCGCTGTCGCGAGGTCTGGCCGCCGGCCTCCCGCCGGAAGTGGGCGCTACCGACAGCCTTTTCCGGCGTGTCGCTGTCACAGGCGCACAGTTTTCTAGTGGGTTTGTGGCGGTAGACGCCCAGCTTCTCAGCGGGCCTTGACCAGGTGCTTCCACTTGTACGTCGGGCCCTTGCCGGAGTCGTTGACGCCACGGAGCCGCAGGACATAGGCCTTGTCCTTCTTCAGACTCGAGACCGTGGCGCCGCGAGCGGAGGAGGGGAGCGTGACGGTGCGCACCGAGCCGGTCGTCCTCCGGGTCACGGTGAGCAGATAATGCTTCACCACCCCACCGGACTTCGGTCTGGACCACTTCATCGAGATCGACGTCTTCTTGTCCCTGGTCGAGCCGGACCTCGCCGAGGTGATCTTGGGCGTTCCGGGGAGCGCCGTGATCGACGCCTTGGTCGTCGCTGCCGGGCCCAGACCCATCTGGTTGCGCGCCTGGACGGTCAGCGTGTAGGTCGTGCCTGCCTTCAGACCGCCGAACGTGTACGAGACGATGTTCGCCGCGACATCGGCGGTGACGCTGCCCTTGCCGGCAGCGTCCTTGTCCGACCGCACGATGCGATAGCCCGTGACGTCGGCGCCTCCATTCGACGTCGGGGCGGCCCAGCGCAGCGTCACGGTCTTGGCCCGGTCGTTGCGACTGCCGGACGCACCCGTCGGCGCGGACGCCGCCTTCTGGGAGTAGACCCACAGCAGCCGGTCGGGAGATCCGTCGGCATCGCCGATGCCCGGACGAGATGCGTCGGACACGAGTGCGGTGCTCACGTCGGCCGGCGTGGCGCCCGGTCTGGTCTCCAGATAACGGGCGATCACACCGGTCACGTGCGGAGACGCCATCGACGTTCCGCTCAGCACGAGCGACGAGCTCGTCGTCTTCGTGCCGGCAGATCTGATGTCGTCGCCCGGAGCGAAGAGATCGAGGCAGGCGCCGTAGTTGGTGAACCAGGCCTGCCGGTCGGAGCGGCCGCTGGCCCCTACTGTGATAGCGGACGGAACATCCGCGGGCGAGCTGGAGCAGGCGTCGTCGGACTCGTTTCCGGCGGCAGTCACCACGGGAATGCCGGCCGCGCTGGTTGCCACGACAGCCTCGTCGAGCATCGGATCCAGGGCGCCACCAAGACTGAGGTTCACCACCGATGGACGGCCTGACCTGCGGTCGCTCACCACCCAGTCCAGCGCGGCGATGACGTCGCTGGTGAACCCTTCGCCCGCGCAGTCCAGCACCCTTACCGACACGAGATCGACCTGCTTCGCGACGCCGTACGTCTTGCCGCCGATGGTGGCCGCGACGTGGGTACCGTGGCTGATCAGACCGCGGCTCACGTCGTCCTTGTAGTTGGACGGGCAGTCCGACGCGTTGTTGTCCCCGTCGACGAAGTCGGAGCCGCTGATCGCGCGGCCGCCGAACTCGGTGTGGTCCATCCGGATGCCGGTGTCGATCACGTACGCGGTCACGCCCGCGCCGGTGGAGTTGTAGAAGTACTTGCCGTCCAGACCCGAGTGCTGGTCGATCCGGTCAAGGCCCCACGTGGCGCCGCTTTGCTGGCCGACGCCGGCAGACTTCACGTCGAAGGCATGCACCGGGGTATCGCGGACGACGGCCTCGACGCTCGGATCGGAGCGCAACTGACTCACCTGTGCATCGGTGAGGATGGCGCTGAAGCCATGGAGCACCTTGTGGTACTGACGTCCCACCGGCGCGCTCGCGGCCCGCAGCGTGGCGACCTTGCGCTCGGTGACGCCGGCACTCGTCGTCTTGACGACGTATCGCGCGATCGGTGCGGCCGCGGCGGGCGTCACCGGTCCCATCAGCGTTGCAACGAGTGTCACGGCGGCGACGGCGCCGAGCGTACGGAAAACTGGACGGCGCACGACCGACCGACCCCCTCCGAAGACGCCGGTGACTCGAGCGGCCTTCCCCCAAGTACTCGGACTGCGTCAGTCGGCGGGCCAACGATAAGGGAACGATCCGATCGAGGGCCAGACGATTCATATCGTTGCCGAATCGTGACTGAAATCGGATGGAGATGAGGGTGAGCTGTCCGCGCTGGGCCTGTCGACGGGCGAGGGTGGGATGCGTGCGCTGGGCCTGTCGAAGCGCGTGGGTGGGATACGTGCGCTGAGCCTGTCGACGGGCAGGGGTGGGTTGCGTGCGCTGGGCAGGGGGTGGGATGCGTGCCTGAGCCTGTCGAAGCGCTCGACGCCACCAAGTCTCAGTCACCCAGTCGGTCGGTCAACTCCGCGATCGTCATGGTCGCCGGGCCCCGACCTCCGGCCGCCGCTTGACGCACGAGCGAGGCGATGCGGGCGTTGATCGGCGCGTCCAACCCGTGTCGACGTGCTTCCATCACGATCTCGCCGTTCAGGTAGTCGATCTCCACATTGCCGGTGCCGCGGACCAGCGACTGCCAGGTCGATCCGCCGAGGAACCCCTCCCGGGCGGACAGGTCGACGACGGTATAGGCCTGCCGATCAGCGGCCTCGACGTCGTCGGGAATCACCTCGATGCCGGCGGCGGCCAGCACGGCACGACCTTCGGCCGCCGCCTCCCGGATCAGCGGGCCCGCGCCCGTCGCGTCTCCGATCAGAGCCTGGAATGCGTTTCCGAGATTGGTGATCAGCTTGCGGTACTTCCACGGCATCACGTCGGCCGGAAGGCGTACGTCGAGAGCGGCCCGGGACCAGTCCCGCCGGATGGTGTCCAGCAGGGCGGCATCCTCGTCGTCGGTCGACGCGGCCGGCACTCGGCCGAGGTGGAACATACCGAGGGTGGGTGCACCGCTGAGGACCACCCGGCCCGGGCGGGTGTAGCTGGCCCACATCCACACGCAGGCCCCGTAGACGCGTCTGAAGTAGCGCAGCGCCATCTGCTCGCTCGCAACCCCGTTCAGGGCACTGATCAGCGGCAGTCGCTCGCCAGCAGTGCCACCGCCGTCCACGGGGACGTCGGCCCACTGTCGGAGGGCAGCTTCGGCCTGTTGGGTCTTGGTGGTGAGCACCAGAACGTCCTCAGGACCGAGCGTCACCTCGTCGGGGGCGGCGACCGCGCGGACTTCCACCCGGCGCGTGCCGAGCGGCGTGACGAGTTCCAAACCGTCCTGCTGGAACGCGATCAGTTGATCGCCCCTCGCTACGAGCACCGCGTCAGCTCCGGCGAGTTGCAGGCTCCCGCCGATGCCGCCGCCGATGGCTCCGGCCCCGATCACCATGTAGCGCTTCACGTGGTCGACCTTAGGAGGGTGGTGACAGGCGACGAATCTTGCCTGGCACCTGGCACCGGGCCCGGTCGCTACGGTCAGCGTTCGACACCACCCGCCTCCACCACTGCAGGTTCTCGCCGAAACCGTCGTCAGCAAAGTGCCGCTGACCAGGTGCACGACAGATCGGGTGAGGCTTGCCGATTATCACCATCTCATCGGTTTCCTCAAGGCCGGCGGGCCGGCGAGGCGATCTCGGGTCGGATGGTCTGCAAGTATCAAGAAGTGGCATCGGATCCGGGTGTGACTCACGGTTCCGAGCTTGCCGCGCAGCGGATGCGCGAGCTCGCCAGTTCGGCGATTGCCTCGGGCCGGCGAGCAACCGTGTTGGGCTGCGGCCACGGCGATGACGCCGAGTTCGTCGCGAGCCTCGGCTTCACGACCACCGCCCTCGAATATCCGAGACCGCCGTCGAGACCGCTCGCGGACGTCCCGCGCACACCGGCGTCGACTACCAGCAGGCCGACTTGTTGGCTCTGCCCACCTGCTGGCCGCAGGGCTTCGACCTGGTGGTGGAGTCGACCACACTTCAGTGCCTCCCTCCCGACACCTACAGAATGAGCCGAGGCCGCGGTAGCTGCGTTGTGCGCTCCAGGAGGCACCGTGCAGTCACCGCCAGCCAGCCGTCGACCTCCGACCCGATGTCGCTGAGGCCCCGGCCCGGCTTCGGGCCTGCGCGGCCGGCGGCGAAGTCGAGGTCTGCGGCAATGCGGTAGGCGCCCTTCCGCCGCGGGTCGCGAAGACGGCCCGCACACCGGGTTCACGCAGCGCGTCGTTCAGATCGGAGACGATCGGCGTCGTCGCAGCCCACGGAGTCGACGGCGTGTCGCGCGATCTCCACGTGAAGGCCCCGGGTTTCTCGCAGGTCCGCGCCGCGAGCGGCAGCCTCGCGATCCGGTGGGCTCGCGGCCGAAACGAACCCGACTCGGTCACCGCGACGTAGCCGAGGAACGCTCATTCGACCGATCCTGACTCCCGCGACCAGCCTCCTATCCGACATGCCGCCGACCCCCAGTCTGCAGTCAGCGACAAGTTGACCGTACGAGACCCGCCCGCACACACGAGCAGCCGTTGACCGTGTGGTGGCGTCGGTACGATCCGGCGATGCGGCTGGTGTTGCTTCCTGCTCTGCCTCTTACGGGCGGATGTGGGATGCCACGAGGCGGAGTTTCCCGGTGCCTCGCGCCGACGCCGTGCGGGCTCGGTGACTCGATCTGCGACTGGGCCGTCGCGGTCTTGGACCAGTGCGGGGGAGACGATCTGCTGCTCGTGGGCGGCTCGGTCGGCGGGTCGTGCGCTCTGGAGGTCGCCCCTGCCGCCCCTGACCAGGTTCGTGGTGTCGTCCTCGTGGGTGCGAAGACGGGTGTTCGTCGCGATCCCGAGCACGTGACGAGGATCCCGACCCAGATGCCGGGCGATCGCTGAGATCGTCCAGCCCTGCTTGTGCAACGCGTGGACTTCCACGTCATCCTCCCATGTGATCATGAAGAACGGGTCTCCTTCGTGCTGGTGGGTGGTCAGAGCCACCAGCATCGAAAGGAGACCCGCCCCGCGTGGCGGAGCCACACAGTCGGAGTTTCAGTGAGTGCCATCACGAACGATGGGCGCGCGGGACCGGCCTAAGCCTCGATCCGTGGACGGGTAGCTGGCCGTTCGGCGGGTCTGGGCGTTGATGTGTCTTCTGTGCTTGGAGAATCGGGAGTGTCGAGTTCCTGATCGATCTCTGCAACAGAAGGCACTGGAAGTGAGTGCGACACGAGGTCGCATGTGTGAGTGGCGCGTTGAGTAGGAGGACGGCGGTGACGTTGATGACGTAGCCCGGGTGAGTGTTCGGTGGCCCGTCCCCACCCTGACGTGCGTCGCTGGCAACGGCGGGGTGCGAAG
>JBBSQJ010000017.1:0-28485 GCA_038257965.1 Propionibacteriales bacterium | reverse complement strand
GTGCCGGCGACGATCTTCCCGGTCGCGACCCACTACGTCGCGCTTGGCCACTTGCACCGCAGGCAACGGATCCCGGCTCCGGCGCCGGTGCACTACTGCGGCGCGCCACTCGCCATCGACTTCGGCGAGCAGGAGAACACCAACGTGGTCTGTCTGGTCGAGGTCAGCCCGGACGCCCCGGCCAAGATCACCGATCTGCCGGTCACCAGTGGCCGGCGGCTCCGGACGGTCTCCGGCACGGTCGCCGAGATCGTCGCCGACCGGTCCGCGTACGGCGAGGATTACCTCAGGGTCTGGGTGCGACAGGCGACGTACGCCGGAATGCGGGAGGAGCTACTCGACGCGCTGCCCAACGCACTGGAGATCCGGATCGACCCGAAATTCACCACGAACCCACACACCGACGCGCAGCGCGGCAGCCACGCCAGCAAGACACCGGCGGAGTTGTTCGCCGATTACTGCGCGTTCGCCGGCCTCGCCGATCCGAGGGTGTCGCGTCTGTTCGACGAGTTGCATGATCAGCTCAGCGCCCCGTCCGGGCGGTCTTGATGCGACCGGTCCGGCTCGATCTCGACGGCTTCGCCAGCTTCCGAGACCCGACCACGGTGGACTTCGCCGACGCCGAGTACTTCGCGCTTGTCGGACCGACCGGTTCGGGAAAGTCGACGATCGTCGACGCGCTTACGTTCGCCCTGTACGGTTCGGCGCCACGCTGGGGCAGCGCGACGTCCATCCAGTACGCACTGGCTCCGTCGGCCAACCGCTGCACGGTCCGGCTGATCTTCGACGTCGCGGGCCGCCGCTACGTGGTCGCGCGCGAGGTGCGGCGCAGCGGGACGCAGATCTCGCAGAAGAACACCAGTCTCGAACGCTTCGCCGACCCCGCCGCGACGGGTGCACCCGACGCCGACGAGGCGACCGAGATCCTGGCCGGCGACCCACGCGCGATTCGGGACCGGGTGGCCGAACTGCTCGGTCTCGATCTAGCGGAGTTCTGCACCTGCGTCGTGCTGCCGCAAGGTGAGTTCCAGACCTTCCTGAAGGCCAGTGTGACCGAGCGGCAGAACATCTTGCTCAAACTGCTCGGTGCGCGGCACTACGACGCCATCGGCAAGCTCGCCGGCCGCCGGGCAGCCGACGCCTCCGTCCGGGTCGAGGCGCTGACCGCCCAGCTGGGCGAGTACGTGGACGCTACCGCCGAACACGAGTCCGCGGCGCGTGCCCGGGAGGCCGACCTGGCGAGTCTGCAGACACGGGTCGAGGAGTCGGCGACCATGATCGCCACCCGAGCCGAAGCGGCCGCCGCCGTCGAGACGCGGACCGCCGACCTCAGCGCGCAGATCGAACTGCTCGACGCGGTCACCCCGCCCGCGAGCCTGGCCGAGTTGCGGGCGCGCTCGGGGGCCGTCGAGAGCGCCTACGTGGACGTGAGCCGGCGAGAGCGTGCTGTCCGCACCGCAGCCGCTGCCGCCGAGCAGGCACTCGCCGACGGACCGGATCGAGAACACCTGCAACAGACCCTGTGCTGGCGCGACGAGTGGAACACCGAATGGGCGCGTCGGCCTGCGGTCGAGGCACGGGCCGAGGCTGCTGGCGTGGCGCGGCGGACGGCCGTCGACCAGGCCACAGCCGTCGAGACCGCTCTCCATGAACGCCAGTTGCATCACCGTGAGGCGTCGGCCCGACGCGACACCGCTCACGCCACGCAAGGGACCCTGCTCGCCCGGATCGAATTGCTGCGCGAGGTGCGAACGCCGGACGGTGTCGTCGAGCTCGGTGAGCGGACCGCACGGGCGGCGTCCGCTCGGGCGGCGGCCGTGCTGACCCGACAGACGGCGGAGGTGGCCCTGAACGAGGCGCGGTCCGGGTTGGACGTCCTACCCGAACGCAGCGCCCTGGACGCCCTGCGCCGAACGATCGAGGCCTACCGGGCGGCCAGCGCGCACCTGGGCGCACTCGACGCCAAGCGGCGGGAGCTGACCGAGGCAGTCGAATCTGCGACGGCGGCGGTGTCGGACCGGACCGACGAACGTGATGCCGCCGTCGCCGCCTTCGACGCGCTGCGGACCCGGTCGGTGGCGGCGGACCTTCGGCCGCAACTGCGGGTCGGTGACGCCTGCCCCGTCTGCGATCAGACCGTGGCCACGATCCCTCCACCGACCGCTGTACCGCTGCTCGACTCCGCCCGCGCTACCCGAGCAGAGGCCGAAGACCGGCTCGTCGTGGCGGTGACCAGACGACACGAGCTGATCACCGCACTCGCCGCCGTCCGCGCCCAGCTCGACGAAGCGACCGACACGACCGCGACCCTGGACCGGACGCTGGCCTGCGAGCTGCCCGACAACCCCAGCGGGGCGCACCGCGACCCGGTCCGAGATCGCACGAGCCATGACGCACGAGCGGCGGAACGCGAGACGGCGGCCCAACGACAGCGGCAGGCGGCGGCGGCGGCCGACGACGCGAAGGCGGCGTTGGAGGAAGCCGACAGGCGTAGCTCCGGCCTGGCGCGGGAGTCGCAGCTCGCGTGGGCCGAACTGCACACCGCCCGGGGCGCTCTGGTGCCGGCGGGTGCTCCCCTGCTGAGTTCGTCCGACCTTGCCGCCGCCTGGTCGGCGTTGACCGGCTGGGCGGCTGGACTCGCCGACCAGCTGAGCGCCGAGCTCCCCGGCGTGGACGGCGCGCTGCGGGCCGCAGACGAAGCCGTTCACGAGGCAACCGCTGAGCTCGCCCGGGCCGTCGAGACGGATCGAGCCGCGGCGCGGGAGCTGACCGTCGCAACCGTGGACGAACAGCAGGCCGTCTCCGAACGGCAACGTCTATCGGGCCGGCTGAGGGAGTTGGACGGGCTCCTCGCCGATCGACCGGAATCGGTGGAGGCGGCGCGGCTGCTGGCGGAGTGTGATCGGCTGGCGATGTCGGTCCGCGCAGCCCGGACCGCGGCGCAGGAAGCGGCCGCCGCCCGGCAGTGCGCCGAGGAGTCGCGTGATGCAGTCCGGGTCGTTCAACAGCAGGCACGGATCGCGTTGCACCGGGTGCGGGACCCCCTGATCGGTCTGGGCGCTCCGCCGGTCGACGACAGCGATCTGACTCTCGCCTGGACACTCGTCGTCGAATGGTCGGCGGGTGCGGCAGCGCAACGACGTGCCGAGGCGAGTCGACTCCAGGCCCAGGCGCGCAAGCTCGGTGAGCAGCTACCGGCTGACGTTGCCGACCTGGTCGAGCTGCTCACCGCGCACGGGCTGGTGGTCGCCGACGGGCCGTCCGACCTCGATCCGATCCGGCCGGACCTCGCGAGGCAGATCACTCGGGTTCCCTCGCTCGTCCTGGTGGAACGCGAAGGTGCCCGAGCGCGGACCGCGGAGATCGTCCGGCGGCGCACGGCGGCCGACAAGCTCCGCGCCACGATCGCTGCCGACACCGAGACCCGACAGGTTTCGGCCGAGCTGCAGCGGCTGATGTCCTCGCGGAGGTTCCCGCAGTGGTTGGCCGACGCCGCGCTGGACACGCTGGTGGCCGACGCCTCGGCATCGTTGATGCGGCTCTCGAGCGGCCAGTTCGATCTCACCCACGAACGGGGCGAGTTCTTCGTCGTCGACCACGCCGACGCCGACTCCCGCCGCTCAGTGCGTACGTTGTCGGGCGGCGAGACCTTCCAGGCCAGCCTGGCGCTCGCGCTGGCGCTGTCCGAGCAGTTGTCGACGCTAGCGGCGGGCGGCCGGACCACTCTGGACTCGATCTTCCTCGACGAGGGATTCGGCACGCTCGATCCCGATGCGCTGGAGATCGTGGCCGGCACCTTGGAGAACCTGGCGCAGGAGGATCGGATGGTCGGAGTGATCACCCACGTCACCGCGTTGGCCGAGAGGGTTCCGGTGCGCTACGACGTCAGCCGGGACTCGCGGACCTCCACCGTCGTCAGGGTCGGCCCGTGACGACCGTCGGAGTCACATGATCGCCGCCGCACAGCCATCGATGCGTTTCGCGGTCGACGGCTGGGACCCGAACTACGGAACGAGTCTGGAGGTCGAGGGCGACGCCGAATCACCGACCCAGGTGATCGCCGACGTCGAACGCGACCCGGCCCACTGGGCACCGATCCCGCCGACCGCGGTGGACCGGCCCGACGCAACGATCTTCGTGGACGGGGTGCGGCGGTTCGAGGCGCGGATCTGGATCGACGATCCCGCCCGGCCCGAATCTGACCGGCCCGATCCTGACCGGCCCGATCCCCTCGATCGATCGACGGAAGCGTCCGCGGCATTGTGCGCGTCCTACGCTGCCGGGTCGGTCTGTTGTTGTTCCCATGGCGCGCACCTGCTGACCGTCGCGGTCCGTCGGGGTCTCTTCACCGCCGCGACACACGCCGTCGACCTCGCGACGTGGGCAGGGACGTATCAAGTCTTCCCGACCGTGATCAAACAGGAGCGCGGGCTCGCCGTGAGCCTGTCGGCCTCCCTCCAGCACCAGCTGAGCACCATCGAGATCTCGACGGCGGTGGCCGCTCGCGCACAGCTGCTCGATCACGGCATCCGCGATCAGCGGGAGCTCCTGATCGTCGACGGTCCCGTCCGTGGGCGGGAGAACCTCCCGCGGGTGCTCGGATTCATCAAGTCGCACCAGATCGCCTACCTGGAGCCGCGACTGCACGCCATGGTCGGCACCCTTGCGGCCGGGGACCGCACGCCGGTGTTCTCGCTGGGCACGAGCTGGGACCGGTTCAGCTGGTATCTGCGCCTTCCATGCCTTCCGGGACAACCCTGGGCCGGCATCACCCGCGTCGAGTGCGCCGCCAATCTCCCTGCTCAGGACGCCATCGCCCTGGCCGATCTCTCCCAGGCCGTACTCTCCCGATTCGCCTCCGCGGAGTACAAGGACGCTCGCGCGCCGCAGAACCTCTATCCGGTCGCCGGACTCGAGCGGGAGCTTCGACGGCGGCTCGGTGACTCCGCCCTGCTCTACCGCGCCTTGCGGAGAGCGGCGGTGCCGATGGGAACACACGTCCGTCCCTGAGCTTGTCGAAGGATCGGAGTAGATCGTCCCGGGAGTAACCGTGACGATCTACTCCAGTCCGGCGGTCGCCTCCTGGACGAGCCTGATTGACTGGGCAGATGTGCCGATGGATGGCTTACTCAGGAGACCCGATCCTCGCCGACGAGCTGTTGTTCAAGCCGAAGCATTCGATCATCGATCAGAGCCTGCACTCACGGATGGGCGCCACCACGACCAACGGTGACGGCTTCGGGATCGGCTGGTACGGCGAGGGCTACTCAGAGCCCGCCTTCTTCAAGAGCATGGAACCGGCCTGGAACGACGAGAACCTCCGCGAGTTGGCCGGCCGGATCCGAACGCCGCTGCTCTTCGCCCACATCCGCGCCTCCACCGGGACACCCGTGCAGCGGTCGAACTGCCACCCCTTCCGGCACGGCAACTGGTTGTGGATGCACAACGGGGCGATCCGGGAGTTCCACCGGATCCGGCGGGACCTGGTGCTGGCGGTCGACCCGAGCCTGTTCGCCGACATCCAGGGATCCACCGACTCCGAGACCCTGTTCTTCCTCGCCCTCACCTTCGGTCTCGTCGACGACCCGTTCGACGCGGTCGCGAGAGCGATCGGACTCGTGGAGAAGGTGGGGCGCGAGCACGGGGTCGAGTTCCCGTTCCAGGGCACCATCGCGACCAGCGACGGTGAATCGGTCTGGGCGTTCCGCTACTCCAGCGAGGGGGAGAGCCGGACCCTGTACTTCTCCACCGACGTGAGCGCGCTGCGCCGTCTACACCCCGAGGTCGAGATGCTGCAGCACCTCGGCGCGGAGACGCGACTGGTGGTGTCGGAGCCGCTCGGCGACCTGCCGGGGGCCTGGAACACGGTGCCGGAGTCAGCGGCCGGTGTCGTTCGCCCAGGAACGGACGAGATCCGCCCGTTCCTGCCCATCGCGCCCTGAGCCGGACGACATGGGGATGAGTTGACGCGCTCTCTGTCCACGGACGGACGAGATCCGCCCGTTCCTGGCCATCGCGCCCTGGCCGGACGACATGGGCATGAGTTGACGGGCCTTTCGTCCCCCTGCCGTCGACGTCCGTTCGTCGCACCGATGTTCGGTCACCGAGCACCCGTTCGGTAACCGGAGGCCGCTGTCTGCGGCCCCGGCCGCAGGACTCACCGCGGACTGACGACGATCGGCACGCGGCCGGTCGGTAACAGCGTGATCGCGGCGTGCACCGGAATGCTGCGCATCGGTGTGCTCAGCGTGTACGCCTGCATGATCGTCGCCAGCACGATCTGCACCTCGGTCAGTGAGATCGGCATGCCGATGCACGCTCGGGGGCCGGCACCGAAGGGTAGGTAGGCGTAGCGGTGACCGCCGGGCAACCGGCCCTCGGGGAGATCGAACCGGGTCGGGTCGAACCGTTCCGGATCGGGCCAGGTCCGCCCCGAGTGGTGAACACCCCAGATCGAGACCTCCACCCAGACACCGGCAGGGATGCGATAGCCGCCGAGCAGCTGTTCCCGGTCGGTGCTGCGACCCACACCATGGGCAGCCGGGAACAGTCGCATCGTCTCGCGCACGGTCCGTCCGATCCATTGCAGCCGCGCAAGATCCGCGGCGGTGACCGGGCGCCCACCGAGCACCCGGTCGATCTCATCTCGAATGCGCTGTTGCCAGTCAGGGTGGAGGGCCAGTTGCAGCAGTACGCAACAGAGGGTGACGGAGGTGGTGTCGTGTCCGGCCAGCAGGAAGAGCATCACCTGGTCGGCCACCTCGGTGTCGCTGAGTCGATCCTGTCCGTTGTCGGCGTCGCGGGCCGCGAGGAGAAGCCCGAGCATGTCGTCCGGGTCGGCCTCACCGCCGCTGCGGCGGTGGGCGATCAGTTGGTCGACGATGCCGCGGGTCTGAGCCAGGCCACGGTTCATCCGCCGGTTGCCCGGCGTCGGCAGGTACGTCGGAAGCGGATGCGGGGAGACCGCGCGACGCAACAGCTGATCGTTGACCCGGCGGAAACGGGTCAACAGGTCGGTGGCTGTCGACATGTCCGCCCCGAACAGGATCCGACCGCTGATCCGAGAAGCCGTGGCGACCATCTCCGGGTAGGCGTCCAGCGGTGTTCCCCGGTCGGCCGCAGAGCGCCAGCGGCTCACGAGCCGCTGCGCTTCCGCGGTCATCACCGGCGCGTAGGTCGCGACGACCCGACGCCGGGTGAACATCGACGCCAGGAAGCGGCGCTGCCGATGCCACACCTCGCCCTCGCTGGTCAACACGTTGTCGCCCAGGGCACGCCGCAGCTCGCGATATCCCGGATGATGCTTGCGAAAATCGTCCGGTCGACTCAGCACGTCCTCGATCAGCTCCGGGGAGGTGACGCTGAAGACGGTTAGTCGCCAACCGGGCGGACCGGCAACGATCCGGGTCAGCCCGCCGACCTCCCGGTCCGCGCGATCGATCGTGCCCAAGTAGTCGCGCCGGATGCCGGGAAATGTGCCGATCAAGCGTCGGCCCGGCAGGGTCGGCACCTCCAGACCCGCGGTGAGCGTGCCCACGGCTTCGATGCTAGTGCGGTCGTGAACGTGTCGGCGAACCATCGACGCCGAGCGCCCCTCGACATCGAGCGCCCTTCGACAAGCTCAGGGCACATGGGTACGCAGCTCAGGGCACATGGGTAGCAACCCCCGGCCGTGAGCGCCCATCAGCACCGAGCGCCCCTCGACATCGAGCGCCCTTCGACAAGCTCAGGGCACATGGGCTCACGGCCCAGGGCACATGGGTAGCAACCCTCGATCGTGAGCACCCTTCGACAGCGAGCGCCCCTCGACACCGAGCGCCCTTCGACAAGCTCAGGGCACATGGGCTCACGGCCCAGGGCACATGGGTAGCAACCCCCGGCCGTGAGCGCCAATCAGCACCGAGCGCCCCTCGACACCGAGCGCCAATCAGCACCGAGCGCCCCTCGACACCGAACGCCCTTGGACAAGCTCAGGGCACATGGGCTCAGGGCACCTGGACATACGCCGCTCAGGGCACTCGGGTAGCAACCTTCGATCGCGAGAATCCCGGCACCGAGCGCCCTTCGACAGGCTCAGGGCACATGGGCTCTCGGCGGGGCCGCCGGCGAAAGACTCAGTACCCGAGCACCGAGCGGCGCCGACTCAGCCAGCGCAGGGAGTCGCGCACGCCATCGGCCTGGCTGAGCTCGGCGCGCCATCCCAGTAGGCGTTCGGCCTTGCCCGTCTGCGCATAGGCCCCGACCACGTCGCCGGGGCGTGGTGGACCTTCCTGCACGACGAGTTCGGCACCCGATCCGGTCAAGAAGGCCTGAACGAGTTCTCGAACCGTGGTGCCCGTTCCGGTGCCGATGTTGATCGCCTGGAACGGCTCCGTTGCCGTCGCGACGTCCAGCGACTCGATGGCGGCCACGTGGGCTCGGGCCAGATCCCAGACATGGATGAAGTCCCGGATGGCACTGCCGTCCCGGGTCGGCCAGTTCGTGCCCGTGATCGTGAACGGTTCTCCACCCAGGTACGCCGACAAAAGCATGCCCATCAGGTGAGAGGGCGCCCGCAGTTGCTGCCCCGTTCGCAGTTGCGGGTCGGCGCCGACCGGGTTGAAGTAGCGCAACGCCAGTGCGCGCAGGCCACCGGCGGCGGCGGTGTCGCGGAGGATCTGCTCTACCATCGCCTTCGTCCGCCCGTACGGGCTCTGCGGGTCCAGCGGTGACTCCTCCGTCACCGTGAAGTCGTCGGACGCGGCGTAGACGGACGCCGATGATGAGAACACACAACGGCGGATGCCGGCGGCGGTGAGCCAACGCACCAGGTCGATGGTCTTGCCCACGTTCGTCTCGTAGTAGTCGAGCGGCAGGCTGACGGACTCGGGGACCACGATCTTGGCGGCGCAGTGCACCACGACGTCGATGTCGGGATGGTCGCTGAAGACCCGATCGAGGGTCGCCACGTCGGCGACGTCACCGCGGTAGAACGGGTGCCTCCGAGCGAACTCGAGCCGGCCCGCCGACAGGTCGTCGAGAATCACCGGAGCATGCCCGGCATCGGCGCACGCGGACGCGACCGTGCTACCGATGTACCCAGCCCCGCCGGTGATCAGAGTCTTCACGGACGACCACGATAGATCCGCCAGGATCGCATTCGCACCGGAAACCCCCAGTCGCACTACCCAGTCCCACTACACTGTGGAAGCTCACCGCAGAGCGGACCGAGCGCGCTCAGGCTATTGTTTCGACCCGGACAGGATCGGACTGGAGATAACGGCCGTGGTTCCCATCGGTCGAACGGTTGGGGTCGAGGAGCTGAAGAAGTGCGAGTCATCAGCGTCGTCGGCGCACGCCCCCAGTTCGTCAAGCTGGCGGCGATCTCCGCCGCATTCGCCGGCACCGCGCACGAGCACGTGATCATCCATACCGGGCAGCATTACGACAGTCGGCTGTCGGACGTCTTCTTCAGCGGACTCGGGATACCGGCCGCCCAGCTGAATCTCGGAATCGGTTCGGGCACGCACGGGGTCCAGACCGGTTCGATGCTGATGGCCCTCGACCCGGTGCTGCTCGACGCGGAGCCGGACTGGGTGCTGGTCTACGGTGACACCAACTCGACGCTGGCGGCCACTCTTTCCGCAGTGAAGCTGCAGCT
The DNA here is from genome assembly GCA_038257965.1 of Propionibacteriales bacterium. GTDB lineage: Bacteria > Actinomycetota > Actinomycetes > Propionibacteriales > Propionibacteriaceae > Microlunatus. The sequence continues at coordinate 18,845 of JBBSQJ010000017.1, read as the reverse complement.
TCGTGTCGCCCATCTCGAGGCGGGACTTCGCTCGTTCAATCGCGAGATGCCCGAAGAGCACAACCGGGTGCTGACCGACCATGCGGCCGACCTGCTGCTGGCTCCCTCGCAGACCGCCGTCGACCAGCTGACCCGCGAAGGGCTGGCCGAACGGTCGGTGCTGGTCGGCGACGTCATGGTCGACATCTGCCTGCGCGTTCGCGATCGCGTCCTTGCCGACGGCCACACTCCTCGGCTCCCGGTCCGGCCCGGCGAGCCCTATCTCTTGGCCACGATCCACCGGCCGAGCAACACCGACGCCCCCGGCCGACTCGAGGAGCTGCTGGCGGCGCTGGCCCGGGTCGGGACCCCGGTGGTACTGCTTGCCCATCCACGACTCGTCGCCAAGGCGGCGGAGGCCGGCATCGAACTGGACCGGGACGGGGTTCGGGTGGTCCCGCCGTTGCCGTACACAGATCTGGTCGCGGCCGTTCTGGGCTCGATCGGCGTCGTCACCGACTCCGGCGGTCTGCAGAAGGAGGCCTTCCTGCTGGCCCGCCCGTGCACCACACTGCGGGCGGAGACCGAGTGGGTGGAGACCCTGGACGACGGCTGGAACGTCCTGGTCGACAATCCCGGCGACCTGACGACCCGGGAGTGGAGGGCGACAGTGACCCGGACCGTGTCGCGTCCTGGACCTGCGGGCGCTCCTGACTCGCCGGCGGGCAGCCCGTACGGAATGGGCGACGCGGCCGCCCGCTCGCTGCGCGCCCTGGAAGACCGGCTGCGATCGGAGGACCACTGATGTCCCGGCCCCATCTGGTCTACCTGGCGATCGGTTTCCCGCCGGCCGCGAAGAGCTCGACGTACCGGTTGCGCGAGACCGCCAACCAGTTCGCCGCTCGCGGCTGGGACGTCACCGTGCTGAACATCGCCGAAGAGTACTGGGCCTCCGACTACGGCCTGGACCACAGCCTCGACTCCTCGGTCGATCCGCGGATCCGGCGCGTCGAGATCCCGCTGCTCCGACCCGACCTGCTGACCGACATCCGCCGTTACAGCCGGCAACGCGCCATCGATCCCGCGCGTTGGCGGCGTACATACCTGCAGAACTCGCAACGTCAGTTTCCCGAACCGCACTACGGGGCCTGGCGACGCCGGCTGACCGAGGCCGTCGAGGACATCCATGCCGAGCACCCGGCCACGCTCGTGCTGGCCACCTGCGTGCCGTACGTCCTCCAGGCCGTCGCCGAGCACCTGCGGACGACGCACGGGGTGCCGTACGCCCTGGACTATCGCGACGGGTGGTCGATCGACGTCATCACCGGCGAGGAGGCCTTCGCCAGGGAATCGCGCAGTGGCGCCCTCGAGGCGACCTATCTCGAGCACGCCCTGTCCTTGTGGGTGGTCAACGAGCCCATCGCCGACCACTACCGGAGACGCTACCCCGGCCTGGCCGGCAAGATCCGCGTGGTGCGCAACGGGTTCGACCGGGAGACGCAGCCGGCCTCGACGCCCGCGGCAGGCGGCCGCTTCCCGCTGACGTTCGGCTACGTCGGGACGGTCAACTTCACCCTCGCCCAGCTGCGGATCGTCTTGCAAGCGTGGCAGGAAGCGCGACAGCGGGAGCCGGCGCTGGCCGGTGCCCGGTTCGAGTTCTGCGGGCGCATCGGAGCCGGCGCCAACCGCGAGGCCAACGGTCACTACCGCGCGCTGACCGACGCCGAGGGCAGCGGGGTGCGCTTCGCTGGTCCGATCGATCGAGGTGCACTCGAGGAGACCTACGAACGGTTCGACGCCGTGGTGCTGATCCTGGTCGGCGGGCGCTACGTGACATCGGGCAAGGTGTACGAGTACATGGCCACCGGACTGCCGATCGTGTCGGCGCACGCAGCCGACCACGACGCGAGCACTCTGCTGAGCAACTATCCCCGCTGGTCCGGTGCGGGTGGCTTCGATGTCGAACGACTCGTCGACGGCTTCTGTCGGGCCGCGAGGCTGGCCGCGACCGCCGACCAGGCCGAACGAGAGACGGCCCGTCGCTACGCCGAGCAGTTCGAGAGATCGGGAATCATGGGCCCGGCCGTCGCAGAGTTGGCCGCTGCCTTCGAATCGGTCGCTGCTCCCCACAACCACCCCGAACTGTGATGAAGGTGAAGAGCTCAGTGCTGCTGATCAGCGGCAGGCACTCCCACGCCTCGTCCCTCGGGCGCTATGTCGCTGAGTTCCACGCGCTGGGTGCCGACGTCTGGCTGGCCGGCATGACCGATGTCGAGCGCAGCCTGCCCGACGCTGGGCTCGACGGTCTGCGGTCGTTGAAGGTCCGGGCCGACGACCGTGGGCCCGAGTTCTATCGACGCAGCCGGGAGGCCACGTTCCCCGTCGAGACCGCCCTCCACGTCGAAGCGGATCCATGGGTCCTCCGGCGCGCGGCGCGGGCAGACGTCATCGTGGCGATCGATCTCACGGCCGTGTACTCGGTCTGGAGACTCGCCAAGCGGTTCCCCGGTCCTGCGGCCGTGTCGGGACTGAAGGCCGGTCTGAACGCCGTGGCCGGTCTGGACGATCACCGGGTCGGCGACGTTTCCCGGGGCCGATCGATCATCGGGCGCGGATCGGAACGATCTATAGCGGCGCGACGCGCGATCCGGCAACGCACCCGGGCCGCGCTGCGCACCACGGCGAGCAACGCACTGCGTGGCGTGGCGCGATCCAGACCGACCCGCGCGTTCGCCCTGCGGGCGCCGATCACCCGGCTGCTGACGACCAGCGGACTGCCGCTTCGACGCCGGATCTCGTTTGCCGCAGATCTGGTGCTCGCTTTACGGACGGCCGGCTCCGATCACGAGGCGGACGCGCTCCTGGATCGGCTGATGAGCGCGCTGGCGACCCGGCGGGATCGAGCCAACCTGCTGGGTGAGGTGGCGATCCGCGAGATCGCGGTGGGTCGGCAACCCCATGACATCGTGCGCGCTTACGCCGCGGAGCTGGACTATGCCGATGCGTTGCTGGCGTCGGGCCGGGGCGACCAGGCGGCGGCGTCCCTGCTCCAGGCCGCCCGCCTGGCCTTCCACCGCGCGATCCACTTCGACTCCACCGCCTCCCCGTTGGCCGCCGATCCGGCCGGTTTCACCGCGCCCTTCAACGCATCCCAGGTCGTCCGGTCCCTGACCGAGCCGCGCGGTAGGAAGGTCCCCCTAGCTCCCCGCCCGGGAAATGACGTCACCAGGGTGCTCATCGCGAGCCACGGGAACACCTCCTTCCTCGGCAGCCTGCACTCGCACCTGGAGGGCCGCTCCGAGGTGGAGGTCGCGATGATCGATCTCACCGACCTCGGCGCCGCCGCCGGGCTGGCCCGGGATCCGCAGCGGATGCTCGCCTCGCTGCTGTCGGGTGCACCGACGGCGACCAGACTGGCGGAACGCCAGCTGCGTCCTCACCTCGACTGGGCGGACGTCATCTTCGTCGATTGGTGCACGTCGCTGATCCGGGTGATCAATCTCGTAGACCCCGAGCAGACCAGAGTGATCCTGCGGCTGCACAGCTACGAGGCGTTCACGGCCTGGCCCTTGCTCCTGGATCTCTCCCGGGTCGATCATCTGGTCTTCGTCAGCGAGCACATCCGCGACCTCGTCACCGCTCAGCGTCCCGAACTGGCCGACAGCTCGGTGTGCGAGACCTCGGTGATCCCCAACGCCATCGAGCTCAACCGGCTCGTGCTGCCCAAGGAGCCGACGGCTCGCTTCACGATCGGTCTGATCGGCTTCAACGTCGTCGCCAAGGACGTTCGCTGGGCGGTGCAGGTGCTGCGGCGGCTCCGGGAGGTCGACGACCGGTACCGGCTGCTGCTGATCGGTGCCGACTTCCAGGACCACCTCAGCCCGGCGGCCCGAGCCTACGGCGAAGGCTTCCGCCGCGACCTGGCCGAGCTCGAACCGTCGGGCGCGATCGTCCGGTTCGGTTACACCACGGACCTGGCGAAGGCGTTGACCCGGGTCGGAGTGATCTTGTGCTCGTCGGTCCGCGAAGGCTTCCCGGTCGGGTTGCTTGAGGCGGCGGCCACGGGCGCCGTTCCGGTGGTCCGGAACTGGCCGTTCTTCGCCTCGTTGCCGCACAATGCCCGATCGATGTATCCGGCGGAGTGGATCGTGGAGACCGTCGACGAAGCGGCGGATCGGGTCAGGGTCTGGACCCAGGACGAGGACCTCTGGTCGCAGGCGTCGGCTCGCGTCTCGGCCGACGTGCTGGCCCGCTGGGACGTGACCGAGATCGGCGAGCACTACGACGAGCTGATCCTGCGATGACCCCAACGCTAGGAAGCCGCCAGGCCAGTTCGGCCGACCCACGATGATCCTTCGCGAACGACAGGCCCTCATGACAAACAGTGACTACATCCCCCTGGCTCGGCCGATCATCGCCGAGGAGGACATCGCTGCCGCCGTCCGCGTCCTGCGTAGCGGTCTGGTCGTCCAAGGCCCGGAGACCGCGGCCTTCGAGGACGAGTTCTCCACGCTGGTGGACGGGCGGCACTGCGTGGCGGTCAACTCCGGCACCTCTGCCCTGTACGTCGCGTTGCTCGGCATGGGGATCGGGCCCGGCGACGAGGTGATCGTGCCGTCGTTCTCGTTCGCCGCCAGTGCCCACGCCGTCCGACTGGTCGGCGCCGAGCCGGTGTTCGCCGACATCGTCGCGGAGACGTACACGATCGACCCGGCGGCGGTCGCCGCCCTGATCGGCCCGCGTACCGCGGCCGTGATGCCGGTGCACCTGTACGGCTTGCCGGCCGACATGGGCGCCATTGGTGAGCTGGTGCGACGCCACGGTCTCGGCGTCGTCGAGGACGCAGCTCAGGCGCACGGAGCCGCGATCGAGGATCGTCCGGTGGGCGCCTTCGGCACCGCCGGCTGCTTCAGCTTCTATCCGACCAAGAACATGCACAGCCTCGAAGGCGGGATGGTCGCCACGGCGGACGCCGGGCTCGCCCGCCGGCTTCGACTGCTGCGCAACCAGGGCATGGAGCAGCGCTACGCGAACGAGATCGTCGGGGCCAACCTGCGACTCACCGACGTCGCCGCCGCCATCGGTCGAGCTCAGCTGACCAGGCTCGAGCGGTGGACCGAGCAGCGCCGGACCAATGCGGCGACGCTGGACTCCGGACTGCGCAACGTCATCACCCCGACCACACCGTCGGGGTATCGCCACGTCTACCACCAGTACACGGTGCGGGTGCGCGTCGACCGGAGCCGGCTCGTGGACCGGCTGCACGCGGCCGGCATCGGCACCGCGGTCTACTATCCGACCCCGATCCATCGGCTCGAGCCGTATCTCGGCGACGGCGGTCGGCCGGTCAGCGACCTTCCGCAGACTGACCGGGCCGCGGCCGAGGTGTTGGCCCTGCCGGTGCACCCGTCGTTGAGCCGCGCCGATCTGGACCGCATCATCGAGGCTGTGAACTCCTCGACGGAGCCGGCTCGATGACCAGGATCCTGCGCGCCGGTGTGATCGGACTCGGCGCGATGGGACGCAATCACGCGCGGGTGCTCAGCGGACTGAGCGGCGTGACCCTGGCCGGTGCGGTGGACCCGGCATCGGAGTTGGAGTGGGTGCACGGTGCACCGGTGTTCCGCGACGTCGGCCGCCTGCTGGAGTGCGGCATCGACTACGCCGTGGTGGCCACACCTACCGGGTCACACCTGGAGACCGGTCTGCAACTCGCCGAGGCAGGTGTCTGCACCCTGATCGAGAAGCCGCTCGCCGACACGGTCGAGGCCGCACGGCTCCTTGCCGAGGCGTTCGACTCGCGCGGCCTGGTGGCCGGCGTCGGTCACATCGAGCGCTACAACCCGGCTCTCCAGGCGCTTCGGCGGCGCCTGACCCAGGGCGAGCTGGGCGAGATCTATCAGGTCGTCACCCGACGCCAGGGCCCGTTCCCGGCCCGGATCGCCGACGTCGGCGTGGTGATGGATCTGGCCACCCACGACATCGACCTGACGGCCTGGGTGACCCAGGCGGAGTACACCTCGGTTGCCGCCAAGACCTCTCAGCGCAGCGGACGCACCCACGAGGACATGGTGCTCGTCATCGGCGAGCTCGAGCGGGGCACCATCGTGCACCACAACGTGAACTGGTTGAGCCCGCTCAAGGAACGCTCGACGGTCGTCACGGGTGAGTTCGGCTGCTTCGTCGCGGACACCTTGACCGCCGACCTCACCTTCTACGCCAACGGCGCGGTGCGTTCGGAGTGGGAGGCGATGCGCAACTTCCGCGGCGTCGCCGAGGGCGACATGACCCGCTTCGCGCTGGCCAGGCGCGAGCCGCTGCTCGTCGAGCACGAGATCTTCCGCGACGCCGTGCTGGGATCCGCCTCGGAGATCGTCACGCTGCGTCGAGGGGTGCGGATCGTCGAGGTCTCCCAGGCCGTGTTGACCTCCGCCGAGACCGGCCAGGTCGTCGTCCTCGATCCATCGTGAACGCCGCGAACCAGCCGCCGGTGGACGTCTCGGTGATCGTTCCCGTCTACAACGCGATGCCCTACCTGCGGCAGTGCCTGGACTCGCTGATCGCCCAGACCATCGGCCCGGCGCGAATGGAGGTGATCGCCGTCGACGACGGTTCCGACGACGGTGGTGAGTTCGAGCTCGATCGATGCGCCACGGAACGCCCGCAGCTGTTCAGGGTCGTCCACCAGCCGAACTCGGGCGGGCCCGCCTTGCCGTGCAATCGCGGTCTCGAGCTGGCCGTGGGCCGGTACGTCTTCTTTCTCGGCGCCGACGACTACCTCGGCAGCGAAGCGTTGGAACGCTTGGTCGATCGTGCCGACGAATGGGACTCCGACGTCATCTTCGGCACCATGGTCGGGGTCAACAAGCGCTTCGTGAACCAGCAGATCTACGCGCAGACCCGCAGACGGGTGTCCTTCGTGGACTCGGCGCTGGCGCACTCGCTGTCGAACACGAAGCTCTTCCGGCGCGCGCTGATCGACACTCACCACATCCGCTACTCGCTCGATCTGCCCGTCGGCAGCGACCAGCCGTTCGTCATCGAGGCGCTGATCCGTGCCGAGGTGGTCTCCGTACTCAACGACTACGTCTACTACTACGCGGTCCGCCGGCTCGAGGCCAGCAACATCACCTACGCCTCCGGCTGGCGGGACCGACTGGCGTTCACCACAGCGATCATGGGGCACGTCGCCGACCTGGTCGAACCGGGCGAGGTGCGCGACGCGATCTTCGCCCGGCACTTCGGCACCGAAGTGGGCAAGCTGCTCCGCGTCGATCTGCCCGATCTCGATTCCGACGACCAGCAGACGTTGATCGACGGGGTTCGTACGTTGCTGGACCGGTACGCCTCCGACGGGATCAGCCGGAGGCTGAGCGCGGAGGCCCGGATCCGGCTGCGCCTGATCGCTACCCACCAGCTCGACCTGCTGCGCACGGTGCTGGACTTCCAGCGAGCGACCCGTCGGCCACCGCTGGTCCTGCGGGATCGTGGTGCCTACGTCTGGTTCCCCGGGTTCGACGAACCGAACACGGCGACCGACTGGTACGCGGTGACCGTCGAGGACCCGATGGCCGCCCTCGTACGCTCCATCAGGGTGCGCGAGCTCGCTCTGACCGGCGCCGCCTTGACGATCCGGGCTCGGATCGGCGTGACCGCCGACAGCGCGGCGAACGTCGCGGTCGCTCTGCTCCGCCTCGACGGCGAGGAGCCGTCGCCGCCGGACCGACGCTTTCCGGTGGCGTCGGCGCCGGCTGCCGCCGAGTTCGCCGTGCGGCTCCGCCACAAGAGCGATGGTGGCCCGTCATCGCTACGAGCCGGTGTCGACGTGCTGAGCGCGGTGCGAACCGCGACGCGGGTGACGTACGCCCTGCGGCTGCGCGTGCGCGTGGGCGAGGAGTTGTACGACCTGCCGGTGCGCTGGCGGGGTCGGGCCGGACCGCGCACGTACGGCCGGGGCTTGGGAGCCTACGAACTCTCCGTGGCGGCCGACGAGAACGGCTTCGTCCTGGTGACGGCGCGACGACGGTCGCGCACGGTCGCGGTCCGTCTCGCAGTCCGGCGGACCCGAGCGGGAGTCCTGGCGAAGCTGAAGCGAAGGCGTCCGCCACCCCACGGTTCTGCCCGGCCGACCCACGTCGAAGGAGAAGACTGAGATGCGCATCTGTGTTGTGGGCCTCGGCAAGATCGGGTTGCCGTTGGCGGTGCAGTTCGCGACCAAGGAGCATCAGGTGGTCGGTGCCGACCTCCAACCCCTCGTGGTCGAGCAGGTCAACGCGGGAGTGCCGCCCTTCCCCGGAGAGGCCGATCTCGACCGGCGGCTGCGCACGGTCGTGGACGCTCGATCGTTCACCGCGACGACCGACACCACCGCGGCCGTCTCGGCCTGCGACGTCGTCGTCGTGGTGGTGCCGCTGTTCGTCAGCGCCGATGCGGTGCCCGACTTCGCTTCCCTGGACTCCGCAACCCACGCCATCGCGGCCGGGCTCGGACCCGGCACCCTGGTCAGCTACGAGACAACGCTCCCGGTCGGCACGACGCGCCGACGCTGGACGCCCATGCTGGCCGACGGTTCGGGGCTGCGACCGGGCGTGGATTTCTCGGTGGTGTTCAGCCCGGAGCGGGTGCTGACCGGTCGGGTGTTCGCCGATCTCCGCCGCTACCCCAAGCTGGTCGGCGGCATCGACGAGTCCTCCGCCCGGCACGGGGTCGAGTTCTACCGCAGCGTCCTCGACTTCGACGCGCGCCCGGACCTGCCGATGCCGAACGGGGTCTGGGACCTCGGCACTGCGGAAGCCGCCGAGCTGGCCAAACTCGCCGAGACGACGTACCGCGACGTCAACATCGGCCTGGCCAACCAGTTCGCCCGCTACGCCGACACGGTCGGGGTCGACATCTCGCACGTCATCCAGGCCTGCAACTCCCAGCCGTACAGCCATCTGCACACGCCCGGCATCGCCGTCGGCGGTCACTGCATCCCGATCTATCCCCAGATGTACCTGTGGAACGACCCGGACGCCAGCGTGGTGCGCGCGGCCCGGCAGGCGAACGCCGAGATGCCCGCGTACGCCGTGTCACGGCTGGCGCAGGCGTACGGAGATCTTCGCGGGGCCTCCGTCCTGGTGCTGGGCGCGGCCTATCGCGGCGGGGTGAAGGAAACCGCCTTCTCCGGCGTGTTCGACGTCGTCGCGGCGCTGCGGCAGCGCGGCGCGCACGTCTTCGTCAGCGACCCGCTCTATCGTGGCGACGAGTTGGCCCAGCGCGGACTCCCGCCGCACCGGGGCGAGCCGGTGGACGCCGTGGTCATCCAGGCCGACCACGCCGAGTACCGACAGCTGTCCGAAGCCGATCTCCCCGGGGTACGAGTGCTCGTGGACGGTCGGCGGGTGACCGATCCCGCGGCGTGGCCGACGGTGCGAAGGATCGTCATCGGCGCACCGGCGACCGGCTCAGGAGTGATCGCCGGGGACGAGCCGCAATCGTTCGACCCCGTCGTCTGACTCCCGGAACGCGTCGCCGGTGACCGGGCACCGCCAGCCAACAGGCGTGCGCTCGAGCCGCACGCCGGCCCTGCCGACCCACCCGACCCGACGGGCCGGGACGCCGACGACCAGGGCGAAGTCCGGCACGTCGCGGGTGACCACGGCTCCTGCCGCGACCATGGCCCACCGGCCGATCCGGACCGGCGCCACGCAGACGGCGCGGGCGCCGATGGAGGCACCTTCGGCCAGCACGACCGCTACCGGTTCCCAGTCCGAGGAGGTCTTGAGTCGCCCGTCGGGCTCGATCGCACGGGGATGCAGGTCATTGGTGAGGACGGCGGCCGGGCCCACGAACACCCCGTCGGCGAGTCGCGCGGGCTCGTAGACGAGTGCATGGTTCTGTAGCTTGACGTTGTTGCCGATCCGAACGCCGGGACCGACGTACGCCCCTCGGCCGACGATGCAGTTCTCGCCGAGTCGGGCACCCTCTCGGATCTGGGCCAGCTCCCACACCGTCGTCCCGTCCCCGAGCGACGCATCCTCGGCGACCTGGGCAGTGGCTTTCACGACGGCGGTGGCCTTCACGACGTCGTCACTCATCTGGCCTCTTTCTCGAAGGCTCGCTGACCGGGGATCAGGCGTGACCGCGCACAGGCTAGCCGTCCGCCACCCGGCTTTCCCATGATCCTCCCTCTCATGTGCCCTGAGCCGGCCGAAGGGCCCTGAGCCTGTCGATGTGCCCTGAGCCGGCCGACGTGCCCTGAGCCGGCCGACGTGCCCTGAGCCCGTCGAAGGGCCGATGTGCCCTGAGCCTGTCGAAGGGCCGATGTGCCCTGAGCCTGTCGATGTGCCCTGAGCCCGTCGAAGGGCCGATGTGCCCTGAGCCTGCCGATGTGCCCTGAGCCTGTCGATGTGCCCTGAGCCTGTCGAAGGGCGGCTTTCTCGTCGTGTGCCATGAGCGGCCGGGGTCCCTGACGGACAGGTGGATCGCGCCGGATCAGGCGTCGAGCTCGGGCGATGAGCTGCTGAACTCGACGGCGGATCTCGTCGCGAATGGGTCGGACGCCATCGATGCTCTGACCGGCGGGGTCGTCGAGAACCCACTCTTCATAGCGTTTGCCCCGGCAGTACGGCAGTTGTCGCCGCATCCCTGTGATCACGACGTCGCAGGGGCCCCGACAGGCGTCCGCCCTGAGGATCTTGGGTTGCTCGCGTGCGATGTCGACGCCGCGGCCAAGACCGGGGCGCGTCTCGAGGTGCCGCTCGTCTCCATCGCCTTGCGGGCCGGGCGGTTCGCCCCGACCAGGGGGCGACTCCGGTCCAGGGCACACCGGCCGGCTCAGGACACGTCGACGAGTAGCGGCCCTTCGACAGGCTCAGGGCACATTGGCCCACTCCGAGATGATGGTGGTGGCGTGACCCGGGTGCTCCACCGGCGCGCAGCAGCCAGCCGAAGCGGCCGGCTCGGGCGCCTGGACCAGACGAGCGGCATCTCCGGCGATCACCACTCCCAGGTCGCCACCGTTGCTGGCGGGTTTGATGGCACGGATGATTGCGCTGTGCATCTGGTCGGCGACCGGGTGGGTGAACTCGACGGTGGCGTCAACGAACCCTGCCGCGGCGAGCCCGTCGAGATACTCCTGCCGGGAGAGGGCACCGGCGATGCAGCCGACGTACTCACCTCGCTCGGCCCGCTGGTCTGCGGTGAGGTGGTCCTCGGCGACGATGTCGCTGATCCCGATCCGTCCGCCCGGGGTCAGAACCCGGAACATCTCGGCCAACACCTTGGGCTTGTCGACACTGAGGTTGATCACGCAGTTGGAAATCACCACGTCGACGGCAGCCGTCGGCAGTGGAACGTCCTCGATGGTGCCCAGCAGGAACTCCACATTCGCCGCGCCGGCCTTCGCCGCGTTGGCCCTGGCCAGCGCCAGCATCTCGGTGGTCATGTCGACGCCGTAGACGAACCCCGACGCACCGACCCGCTTCGCCGACAGAAGGACGTCGATCCCACCGCCGGAGCCGAGATCGAGCACCTTCTCACCAGGGCGCAGGGCGGCGACCGCCGTCGGGTTCCCGCAGCCCAGACTGGCCGCTACCGCCGCGACGGGAAGGTCGTCCCGGTCGAGCTGGGTGTACAGGGCAGACCCGAACGTCTCGTCCAGTTCCAGCGTGGTTGTCGGCCCCTCCCCGCAGCACCCCGCCGGGCCGTCCCCGCCCACCGCGGTGGCGGCTTCCGCGTAGCGGCGCCGCACCGTGTCGCGTAGCTCCTCCGACGTTTCCATCGCCCTCACCCTCCGAACCAATAGACATTCATCGATACGATATAGTCTGACGCATTCATCGATGGATGTCAATAGGTCATCGACATCTCTCCGCCGTGACGGCGCCGGGGTTGTTGCGCGAAACGTCGGACCGGCACGGACCGGCGCGGACCGGGCGGTTCAAGCGAACCCGACTGAAGGTCTGGACTCACCCGCGCCTGGTGGCAAGGCGGTGCGACCGTGGCGAATAGGCTGCCCGACGTGCGATGGCTCCGGTTCCCACGAGTGCTCGGCGTCGTCGCCTGTGTCTACTTGATGGCGATGGCGGTCCTGTTCGGTTACCTGTCGGTACAGAACTATCGATTCGTCCACGACGCGGCGCACACCGAGGGTGTCGTGATCTCTCTCGATCCGCGTCCGCCGGCCGGCTCCACGCACACGCCGCGCGGCATCACCAAAGCGCCCACCGTGCGGTACGAGGTCGCCGGCAAGTCCTATACCTACACCGCAGCCCACGGCACCTACCGGCAGCGCCACGCCGTCGGAGACACGATCCAGGTGTTGTACGACCCGAACAACCCAGCGCGCGCTCGGTTGCGCGGTGAGGGGCGTCTGATGGTTCCCTTGATAACCTCCGGTTTCGCCACAACGGCGCTGTTGTTGGGATTCCTCCTATTTCGCACGCGCAGGCTGGGTATCCAGCCGACCTCTACGGGCCCAGCCAACCCTGACCCCCGCCCGTTGCGCTCCTAGGACAAGATGGCGCGATCGACAACACGGTCACGACTGCGCAGGAGCGCCCGGCCGAGCGTGGTCGTGGCAGACTGATCCCTGCCCAACAGCAGGAACACACGACGATCGAAGGCGGTGGCGACCGATGGCGACGGTGCAGAGCAACGACGCCGACACCGAGTTCGAGCCCATCTACCACCACTACACGCCTCACAAGGCCGGACTACCACCCGTCGGGTCCTACGCTCGCGAGCTGTGGCATCGCAAGCCGTTCGCCACCGAATTGAGCCGAGCCACCATGCGGGGTGCCAACACCTCGACCTTCTTCGGCCAGGCCTGGCTCGTCATCAACCCGTTGTTGCTGGCCGGCGTCTACTACCTGCTGGTCACCATCATCCGGCAAAAGCACGACCCCACCCTCTTCCTGCACCTGACCGCGACGCTCTTCGCGTTCAACATCATCCAGAACTCGATCACCCAAGGCGCGACGTCGGTCACCTCCTCAGGAAAGCTGCTGATCAACACCGCGTTCCCGCGATTGCTGATCCCGCTGTCGGCCGTGCGTACGGCCTTCTTCCGGTTCCTGCCGACCATCCCCGTGTACCTCGTGATGCACCTCATCTTGACCGATCTCACCAGTTGGCACCCGATGATGTTCGGTGCCTTGTACTTCTTGGCGATGATGGTGATCTTCAGCATGGGTCTTGCGGCCTTCTTCGCCGCGTTGCAGGTCTACTTTCGCGACACCTCGCAGTTCTTGCCCTACTTCGTCCGACTCTGGATGTATCTCGCACCTGTGCTGTGGCTGCCGGAGATGCTCGACGGATTCAACCGCACCCTGCAGCTGCTCATCATGGGGAACCCGCTCTACCCGTTGCTGTCCGGCTACGCGATGTTGCTGCAGGAGCAAACCGTGCCGCCGCTGTGGATGTGGATCTCCTCGGCAGCGTGGGCGTTCGGCGCGGCCGCCGTCGGCTTCTGGTACTTCGTCTCGAGGGAGCGTGAGTTCGCTGTCCGAATCACCTAAGTCGGCAGGCGGGCTCAGCCCACTTGCGGTCAGGGTGCAGAACCTCCACATCACGTACCGGACGACCTTCGAGCGCAAGCCCACACTGAAATCGGCGCTGACCAGATTCGGCCGCGGCGAGCGCGGTGTCGTCGAGGTGGAGGCGGTCAAGGACGTCACTTTCGACGTGCCGAACGGCACGGCCATGGGCATCATCGGGGCCAACGGCGCCGGGAAATCGACGCTGATGCGGGCGATAGCGGGCATCCTCCCGCCGACCAGGGGTTCGATCGAGATCTGGGGCAAGGCCAGCACGCTGCTCGCGCTCGGCGTCGGCTTCAACAACAGCCTCTCCGGTCGGGAGAACATCGTGCTCGGCGGGCTGGCCAGCGGCCTGACCCGCGCAGAGGTCGACGAGCGCGCGGATGAGGTGGCGGAGTGGACCGAGCTCGGGGAGTTCATCGACATGCCCATGCGGACGTACAGCTCCGGCATGTCGGCCCGGGTCGGTTTCTCGGTCGCGGTGCACATGAAACCGGACATCTTGATGATCGACGAGGCGCTGTCCACCGGTGACGCGAAGTTCCGGGAGAAGGCGAACGCCAAGATGGGTGACCTCCGTGACAGCGCCCGGGCGATGTTCCTGGTCAGTCACGGCCTGAACAGCATCAAGGAGATGTGCAGCGAGGCGATCTGGTTGGACAAGGGCAGGGTGATGATGCGCGGGGAGCCGGAAGAGGTCATCGACGCGTATATGGAGTTCGTCAAGGTGAAGAAGACAGCGACCTCGACCGAAGAGATCTGAAACCGGCGCTTCGACGCGTGCGCGAGCCTCTCCGGCGAGCGTCGTCAGCGCAGCACCGGATCTGGACTGACGAGTTCGCGCGGTACACACCGGCACTGAAGTGAGCTGCCTGGACAACACGTGCCGTGCGGACGAGGAGGGAAGATCGGATCCTCAGGCGCGAAGCGTGCGCGAGCCTCTCCGGCGAGCGTCGTTAGCGCAGCGCCCGATCCGATCTGGACTGACGAGTTCGCGCGGCACACACAGGCACTGAAGTGAGCTGCCTGGACGACACCGTGCGGACGAGGAGGGAAGATCGGATCCTCAGGCGCGAAGCGTGCGCGAGCCGGACTAACCGGACTAATCGGTCCGACCGCGCCGTTCGAGCGTCCAGCGCAGGAAGTCCGACATCGGGCCCGATTCACCGTCTCGTCCGCCCCTGCCGATCTCCAGGGGCGGCGGGCTGGCCGCCAGTCGTGCACCGCGCAGCCGCTCCTTGAAGCCACCCGGAACCGTGAGCACGTAGTAGGACCCGTCGTCACCGACCGCCACCGATCGGTTCTTGCGGAGGTACCAACCGGTCTTGTTCGTCTTCACCGACGATCCGTCGAACAGGGTCGCTCGCAACGGCTCCGGTGTCAGCCCGGCAGCCTTGGCGTCGGCCAGGAACTGGTCGATGAGCACCTGTGCCCTCGCCGACTCTCCGCGCTGCTGATTGGCCGCCAACTCGGCGCGCCGCGCCGCCTCCTCCGCACGACTCATGTGACGAAGCGTATACTCGGCAGGTTGAAATGCGCTCGGGACCAGGACATACACTGGGTCGGTCATCCAGCCGAAGGAATCTCACACTTTGTCCGCCGCTGAAGGGCCCGAGCAGTCTGCGCCCGAACGAGCCGAAACCGAGCCGATGAAGCCACGCCGCACGCTGCGCGTCGTGCTGATCGCGCTCGCCGTCGTCCTCGTCGGGGCTCTTGGGGCCGGTGCGTTCTACGCCGTCACCATCGACCGCAGCGTCACGTCGAACATCAACCGGGCCGACACCTTGCCCGGCGACGATCCGGGCGCGACGACGACCGAGGCTCCGGCGCCGGAGTCGGGCACCCTGGACTATGTGCTGCTCGGCTCCGACAGCCGCAGTGCAGATCCCGGGGACGGCCGTAGCGATTCGATCATGGTCGTCCACCTCGACAAGAACCGGGACAAGGCCTACATCGTGTCCTTCCCGCGCGACATGTACGTCGAGATCCCCGGCCACGGCATGAACAAGATCAACGCCGCCTACTCCTTCGGCGGCGCCCAGCTCACCGTGAGAACCCTGCAGCAGCTGACCGGCTTCAAGATGGACCACGTCGTCATCATCGACTTCCAGGGCTTCATCGACCTGACCACCGATCTCGGCGGGGTGCAGGTCGAGAACAAGACCGCGTTCACCTCGCACGGCTTCGACTATCCCAAGGGCACCATCACCGTCTCCGGCGAGCAGGCGCTGTGGTTCGTCCGGGAGCGCCATGCCCTGCCCGGCGGCGACCTCGACCGCGCAGCCAATCAGCGCAACGTGATCAAGGCCATCGTGGACAAGGGTCTGAGCGCCGATGTCATCGCCAACCCGGCCCGCTTCACGACCTTCCTCGGGAACATCGCGAAGAACATCACCGTCGACCAGACCCTGACCGATTCCGACATCCGCAGGACGGCCCTGTCCCTGCGGCTCAGCGCTGACGACATCGTGCTGCTTCAGGCGCCGCTGTCTGGGTTCGCCACGGTCGGCGGCCAGGACGTCGACGTTGTGGACAAGGCCAAGATGGGCGAGCTGGCGAAGGCCATGAAGAATGACACCATGGACGAGTACGTGAAAAAGTACCCCCAAGGCTGACGTGAGCGATCCGCGGAGGGAATCCGAGCGCACCACCCCTCCCGCGGACGGAGTCTCCGGCGCGGCTCCGGCATCTGGAACGACGGCTTCGAGCATGCCGCCGACCGGCTTCGTACCGTCCTTGCGGCACCTGTGGCGGCACAGGTACTTCCGGCGCCTGCTCGCGATCCGGGTGGCTACCCAGACCAGCGACGGCGTGCTGCAGATCGCGCTGGCCTCCTACGTCTTGTTCTCCCCGGAGCGACAGCCAGACGCCGCCTCGGTGGCGGCCGTGCTGGCGGTGACCTTGCTGCCGTTCTCGATCGTCGGCCCGTTCGTCAGCGTCGTCTTGGATCGTTGGTCTCGGCGTCAGATCATCGTGGTCGTCGACAGCTGCCGCGCCGTGTTGGCCCTTGCCCTGGCCGCCCTGGTGGCGACCGGACTTCGGACGGGACCGGCCGAGATCGTCTTCTACGGCGGCGTCCTGCTCGCCATGAGTCTCAACCGCTTCCTGTTGGCCGGGCTCTCGGCGGCGCTGCCCCACACCATCGAGCCGAGCGAGTACATGGTCGCGAACTCGGTCATGCCGACCATCGGGCCGGCCGGGGCCCTGATCGGCGCCGGGATCGCCACGACCCTCCGGCTGGTCCTCGGCGCGAGCCTCGCCGACTACGTCGCCAACGCGATCGTGTTCGCGCTGGCAGCTGTCGGCTTCGGTGTCAGTGCATCCCTAGCCTTGCGGATCCCCCGCCGCCGGCTCGGACCGGACGTAGCGGCGCCGCCCCGGGCGGCCGAGATCGTGCAGGGTCTGCTGGCGGCGCTGCGACACCTGCGTCAGCGACGCCCAGCCGGTCTCGGTCTACTCACGATCGGCGTGCACCGCATCGTGTACGGCGTGGTGACGGTGGCCACCATCCTGGTCTACCGCAACTACTTCCATCCGATCACCGAGGTCGACCCCGCCATCGCCGACCTGGGTCTGCTGGTCGTGTTCACCGGTGCCGGTTTCGTGCTCGCCGCGGTGGTGACCCCACCGATGGCCGCCCGGTTGGGCCTGCGGCGATGGGTGATCAGCTGTTTGACGGCGTCCGCGGTGTTCCAGCTGGTGCCCGGTGCCGTCTACACCAAGGTCTGGCTGATGGTGGCCGCCTTCCTGCTCGGGCTCACGGCGCAGGGCGTCAAGATCTGCGTCGACACCCTGGTCCAGGCGCACGTCGACGACGACTTCAAAGGCCGGGTGTTCGTCATCTACGACATGATCTTCAACGTGGTGCTGGTGGCGGCGGCCGGGATCGCGGCGCTGATCGTGCCGACCGACGGCAAGTCCGTGCTCGTGCTCGCGGTGCTGGCCGGCTGCTATCTCCTGATCGCGGTCTGGTTCACCGTGGTCAGCCGCGGGATGGACATGGATGCAGGAACCGAGTCGCTGCGTCAAGAATCCTGAGCGGCCCGGATAGAGACGTTTCACCGGTCATGCCGAACGCCAGCACGCCGAGCGCATTCGACAGGCTCGGTGCACATCGTGGGCGGCCCTCCGCGTCGACCATCCCAGCCATCGACCCCGAAGTAGCGAGTCCGGCCAGCTCGCGAAGACGGTCCCTAGACTGTCCGCATGCGTGTCGAGGGGGCCCAGGCCAGTCGGGGGTCGTTGACGACCCCGGCGCCGGGTCCGAGACGAGACGCACTGCTGATCGCCGCGCTGGCGATGGTCGCCGGGATCGCCGTCTCACTACTCGCGCTCGGCCTCACCGGCAACCTCGTCGCCGACAGCGGACCCTTTGACCCCGGCGCGCTGGTTCGCTACGGTCTCCCGGCGATCAAGACCGTGCGCGATCTCGCTGCCGCGGCCACGATCGGATTCCTGATCACCGCGACCTGGATCGTCAGCGCCCGGCCGGATCGTGATCGCGACAGCCTGGGCGGAGCCCGCCAGCCGTTGGCCCGAGCCGCTGTCGCTGCTTCGATCGCCTGGGGGTTGGCCAGCCTGGCCACCGTGATCCTGACCGCGTCGGAGGTGTCGGGCCTTCCGGTCGGTACGCCCGGATTCAGCTCGGTCGTGATCTCCTTCGTCGCCCAGGTCGACCTCGGACGCGAGCTGGGCGTGAGCCTGCTCGCCGTGGTTCTCACGGCCAACCTGACGATCTTGGCGACCCGGCTCACCACCATCGCCTGGGCGGCGGTGATCTCGATCCTCGCCTTGTTCCCCGTCGCCCTCACCGGGCACGCGTCCGGCTCCCGGGATCACATGAATGCGGTGGACAGTCTGGCCTTCCACCTCGTCGGCGTGTGTCTGTGGGTCGGTGGCCTGGCCGCGCTGCTGCTGGTCTCGGGCCGGCTCGCCGACCAGCTGCCGATCGTGGCGCAGCGCTACTCGACGTTGGCCGGCTGGTGCTTCTTGACCGTCGCACTGTCCGGCATCGTCAACGCCGTGCTCCGGCTGGGTTCGTTCGCCGGACTGCTGACGGCATACGGTCTGTTGATCGTCGGCAAGACCGTGGCTCTCGGCGCCCTCGGGCTGGCCGGGCTCGCCCACCGCCGTTTCACCCTGCGCCGGATCGAGCGCGATCGGCACTGGTTCGCCCGGCTGGCCACGATCGAGATCATCGTGATGGGCGGCACCATGGGGCTCGCCGTCGCGCTCTCCCAGTCCGCACCGCCGGTGCCTGTCGAGACCCTCGACCCGGTCTCGGCGCTCCTCGGCTATCCGGCGCCGCCGCCGCTGACCCGCTGGACGTACTTCACGGAGTTC
>JBBSQJ010000016.1:0-28807 GCA_038257965.1 Propionibacteriales bacterium | reverse complement strand
GTTGATCTGCGCGAGGATCTGTGGGCGACAGTCTTATGACTGCCGGAGGGCGGCCACGCTCGGCGGTACCTCCGGCCCCACGCCGGCTGGTGTTCGGCAGCATCTTCAACATACTCGGGTTCGGCGCCAATGGAAGTGACTGCGTCGCCCGAAGGCTGCGTCTTTGTGCGGACCCGGTTGGACGTCAAAGATGCGCGCCCGCTGCGCCCGCTGCGCCGGTTCGTCGAGCGGGGCCACGATGCGGTGACAGTTCGCGAGATGGCCGCCGCCGCAGCGGCGTCGCCGGGGCGGGTGCTCCACCAAAGCAAGGACGGTCTGCGGGCGACTGTTCCTCACCAACGTGCCCCGCACGACTCGTCCAGTCCCAGCTCGTGCACCTGATGCGCGCCGGCCTGCAACGAGACTTCGTGCCGTCTCGTCCCGGACTTGCTTCTACGATCGGTCCGTGACCACACCTATCACCGTCCGGCGTGCCGGTGTCATTCCGATGCCCCTGGGAATCGTCTTCGAAGCTGCCCTGTCGCTCCCGCTCACCACGTTGTACTCCCGCCGCTACGGACCGATGCCGCCCATCGTGGATGTCCACGATGGGCGGCGGGAGTGGACCACGCCCGGCCAGACCCGAGTCGTCGTCACCGCGGACGGTGGCAGCATGCGGGAGGAGATGTTGTCGATCGATCGGCCCCGCGCCTTCAGCAATCGGCTCACCGTTCTGCGCGGACCCTTCAAGCCTGTGGTGTCGACCGTGGAGGAGACCTGGTCGTTCCGCGCGCTCGGCACCGGCACGGAAGCAACCTGGGAGTGGAACCTGTTCCCGCGTTCGAGGCTCGCGCGGCTCGTTCTGCCCATCGTCGGGCGACTTTGGCGCGGATACGCCGGTGGCGTCTTGGCGCAGTTGACGGACGAGGTGACCCGGGGCTAGCCGGCTGTGTCGAACGGGTCTGTCCGGGTTCGGCGTCGTGGTCTTGCGACTTTCCGTCGCATCTCCGCTCACCGATGGGCAACTGCGCTCGTCGGCGCCGAGGCGCGAAGTGCCCCGTCGGTGAGCGAAGTGGCTCCCCGATGTCCGCGCATCGGCTCGCCTCCTGGGCCGACTGGTCATCACCGACCACCACGGGTTGTACGCGGCGGCCGGGCTGCTCGCCGCTCATGCTGCCGGTGAGTGCGGGTGGTGAACGGCAAGCGCGGGTCGGGAACCGGGGTCAGCGGCTCGCGGCTTCTGCGGCTCGCCGAAAGCCTTCGTTCTCGGTGGCGATGGCCCGCCGCAGCGCACGGCCGAGCAGCGCCGTCGCGACTCCCGCCATCGGACCGCGCAGTTGGAATCCGAGGGTGTTGCGGCAGCCTCCGCTGGCCGGCTCGACGCGGTGGGAGCCAGTCATCCGAACACCGGGGGACTTCGCCTCCCAGGCGAACAGCGAGCCCGGCTCGAGTTGCGTGACGGTCCAGACTCGAGACGGCTGCCCGGGCTGCTTGACTCGCGCTCGGCTGCCGACCCGCAGGGGACCCGTGTCCAGCCGCTCGACGCTGGTCATGGTCGGCGTGGTCTCCGGCCATGATTCGAGGTCCAGGGTCAGCTTCCAGACCCGCTCGGGGGGTGCGTCGATGAATAGCTCATCGGTGATCGACATGGTTGGAATGTACCATCTGGTACAGACGAAGCGATAGGTTTGTCCGCGCCTTCAGGGCCGACGATGCCGAAGCGTTCTCGCGCGTTGTTCGACCGCCGTCTGAACTGATTCGATCGAGGCGGCAACTGGGGATCTGAATCTCGCGGCGGCGACACAGCTGACCAGGAACGCGATCCCGAGGATCGCGGTCACCGAGGCCAGCAGGTGCTGCGACCAGGTCCAGGCGAGTTCGACATCGGCGCCGTTCGGAAGACGCTGGAAGGGCGCCACGATCAGCCAACCGACGAAGACCAGGCCCAACACGCGGACGTAGATCGGCAGTCGAGATTCGCAACGCTCTTCCCGGCCGTCTGCGGCGATCAGGGTCGGCGCACCGTCGAACAGGCAGACTGCCAGCGGCACCACCCAGACGAAGTGGTGCAGCCATGACACCGGCGATGCGAGCAGGCCGGCCACGCCGCACAACACGACCGCAAGCTGTACGTCGCCCAGTCGGTGCCACGAGGCCGCCGCCCACACTCCGACAGCGGCCACGACAACCGACAGCGCGAGGCCGGCCAGCGCCGGCCAACGGCCGAGCCCGAACATCCGGACGATGTCGGCGTACGGGGTCTGGTTCGTGTAGTAGATCAGGCTGTGCCCGAGTCCGGTGTCCCCGTGCAGCAGTCGGCCCCAGAAGTCCATCGACGCGGCCGGAGCGACGACGAAGCTCAGCGCTGTCACCACGGCGCCACTGACCGTGCAGACGACTGCGGCGCGCCACTTCCGGACGACCAACAGGTAGACCAGGAACAGCCCCGGTGTGAGCTTGACCGCTGCGGCGACGCCGGTGAGGACGCCTTCGGGCAGCCGACGACGACCGGGAAATGCCCGGTGGCCCGGCGCCAGATCGAGGAACACCAGAGCGACCAGGAAGATGCCGACCTGTCCGAATGCCAGGGTCTGGGTTACCGGTGTGACGAGGAAGACGGTTGCCGACGCGACGATACTCAGCAGCCAACCCGTCAGTCCGCATCGATAAAGGATCGCCACGATGGCCAGGGCGCCACCGAGTGTCCAGCCGATCTCGACGAGCCCCTGCGGTAGCAGCGCGAGCGGAGCCGCCAGGACGGCCGCGAACGGGGGGTAGAGGAACGGCAGCGATCCGGGCAGGTGGTAGATGTCTTTGCCGTCGAGCAGTGAGCGTCCCGCGAGGCGGTAGACGCCGAGATCGACCATCACCGGGTGCCAGGGCCACAGAGTGCCACCCGGGAAGGTGGTGGCACCGACGTACAGCGCGGCGAGAATCGGCAGGGCAACCACGGCCAGCACGCCGAGCACCCGGCGCGGTGTGGCCACGGCGGTGGCAGGTGTCACTCCAGCCATCCCAGGATGGTCTGGCCCACGCCGGACTCGGCGTTGCTCGGCACCACCGGGTAGCGGCCGCGCAGGCTGAGATGGGCGTTGGCCACGATGTACGGCATGCCTACCCAAGACAGCATGTCGACATCATTCGGCATGTCTCCGAACCCGGCAACATCGGCAGCGTCCACGCCGAGCTCAGCGCAGCAGTACGCCAGCATGGTCGCCTTGTTCACCCCGCCGGCGCTGATCTCCAGCAGCCCGGCCTCGCCCCGATCCGGCCGGCTGAAGCCGGAGTGAGTGGCCAGGAGATCGTCGCCCAGCAGGGGACGCACCAGTTCGAGCAGCGCTTCGGAGGTCACCGTCGGGTGCTGGACCAGCAACTTGACGTGCCCGCCCTCGGCCGCGAGGGCCTCGACGTCGGCGACCGAGATGCCCTGGTCCGCCCGTTCGCTCATCGACCGCTCCGACGCCGCCATGATCACGTAGTGCGCTTCGTGCCCGAAACTCGTCCCCGATTCGAGGGCGAGCGCGGCTTCGGGAACGACCTTGCGGATCGCGGTGATCGCACGTCCGACCGCCACCGGGTCGAGCGCGAAGCGCCGCAGGGTCTGCTCGCTGCCCTGGTCGTACAGCACGGCGCCGTTGCTCGCGATGACGATCGGATGCGCACCGGGGAGATCGGCGATGACTTCGAGCCAGCGCACTGGACGTCCGGTGGCGAACACGACCGTGATGCCGGCGGCACGGGCTGCTTTGACCGCGGTCGCATTGAGGTCGCTGACCGTGCCGTCGGGGGAAAGGAAGGTGCCGTCGAGATCGGTGACGATCAACCGCGGCCGGGGTCGCGCCCGAGCTGGCGGCGTGATCACGTTCACAGTCGGGAGTCGGGCGACGGGCTGTTCGCCGGCGGACCCGAGTCCGACGGAGTCGGCTGACCGCCGCTCTCGGTACCGCTGGGCGATGGCGATCCGCCGGACGGCGAGCCGGACGGACCGCCGGACTGCGACCCCGACGGCGAACCGGATTGGGAGCCCGACGGCGAGCCGGACTGTGGTGAGGCAGACGCCGGTGGCGGGCTGCCCGATCCTCCGGTAGGCGTCGGGGGCGTCTCGGGTGGTTGGTTGCGAAAGATCAGGATGGCGATCAGCACGGCCAGTGCTGCCAGCAGGATCATCAGCAGCCAGGAGACGAGGATCGTCCGCCAGCCCGCGCGGGTGAAGCGGCCGGGCCAGGGCAGCGGCCAGAGGCGGGCCAGACCCGGCTTGACCCTGTCGATCCAGTAGTGGGTGTAGTCCGGTCCGGCCGGGCTGCCCTGCGGAGCGAAGGTTGCGAGCTGCACCTCGCTCAGCACCCGTTCGGCCTCCGCAGCCGCTTGGGACGAACCGTCGTAGGCCAGCGCCACCCACGGTGCGACCACTCGGTCGTCGGGGGCAGGAGGGTCGTCATCCTCGGAACGGAACTTGCGACCGAGCCGGCCATATTCTTGCCCGTGCCCGCCCCGGGCGAGGACGGTGTCGATGTGCATGGCGTTGACGACACCGGCGAGCCGATCGCGGGCTGCGGCGTCGGCGGCGGCACCTTCGGATAGCAGCACGACCATGGCCGGCGTTCCCGCATCGTCGTGTGCGGTGTAGGCCACCCCCGCTTCCAGCGCGCCGAGGCGGGCATCGAGCCAGAAATCGCCGATCCGGGGTGGGTCGTCGGGCAGCAACGGGCTGACCGGGACGTACGGCGAGGTCTCGTCGTCCGGCGCCGGATCGGCCCCGTCGCCCATCCCGGGCTGGGGCCCGTTCGGATCGGGCGGCGGTGGCGTCGTCATCGGTCCCATCTCATGATCTCGTCGGGCCCCGCGCTGCTCGGCAACGCCCAGACGGCGCAGGTAGCCTACCTGCGGGGAGTCCACGATTTCGCGGACAGGGCCAGGAAGAGTGGATCGCAGGCGAAACCACAGGTCCGGCACAGCATCTGGGCACCTACTGACCTGAGTAGGCGGGTATCTTCGACTGGTCCGCGGTCAAGCTCCGCAGCAAGAACCGCGGTCGTTTCGTCGATCATCATCATCGTTCGCCCGTCTGAGTGCACGCTCCCGCCGACCAGGAGACCCATCTTGAGCAGTCCGTCGTACGGCCACCCCGGACCGGTTGTCGGGCTGCAGCACGGAAACCAGTCCGCCGGCGCCCAGCAGTCGGCCGGTCAGCTCACCGCCAACCAGCGGACCGCGAAGCTGCTCGGCGAAGCCATCGCTCAGGTCCAGCGGGTCATCGTCGGCCAGGAGCACATGGTCGAGCAGCTGATGGTCGCCCTGCTGGCCAAGGGCCACTGCCTGCTCGAAGGCGTGCCCGGTGTCGCCAAGACGCTCGCCGTGCGCAGTTTCGCCACGGTGGTCGGCGGCGACTTCGCTCGCATCCAGTTCACCCCGGACCTGGTGCCGTCCGACATCGTCGGCACCAGGATCTACAAGGCGAGCGAGGAAACCTTCGACGTCGAGCTCGGTCCGGTGTTTGTCAACTTCGTGCTGGCCGACGAGATCAACCGGGCTCCTGCCAAGGTGCAGTCGGCGATGCTGGAGCTGATGGCGGAGAAGCAGGTCTCCATCGGTGGTCACACCCATCCGGTACCGCAGCCGTTCATCGTCATCGCGACTCAGAACCCGATCGAGTCCGAGGGCGTGTATCCGCTGCCCGAGGCCCAGCGGGACCGGTTCCTGCTCAAGGTGGACGTTGGCTATCCGCGCGGCAACGAGGAGTTCGAGATCCTCCGCCGGATGAGTGTCGACCCGCCGACGTCGCAGCCGGTGCTGAACCCGCAGCAGATCCTCGACCTGCAGAGGCAGGCTTCCGACGTCTTCGTCCACAACCTGGTGGCCGAGTACATCGTGCGGCTCGTCCTCGCCACCCGGGCCCCGGCCGAGTTCAACATGCCTGACCTGGCCTCGGTCGTCCAGATCGGCTGCAGCCCACGGGCCACCCTCGGCCTCGTCGCCGCCGCCCGGGCGCTCGCGCTCATCCACGGCCGGGACTATGTGCTGCCGACCGACGTCCAGGCCGTGGCCAAGGACGTCATGGCTCACCGGCTCGTGCTCGGTTTCGACGCAGTCGCGGACAACATCGATCCGGGCCAGGTCGTCGAGCGCATCGTCGCGATGGTGCCGCCGCCGACGCCGGTGTGGAACGCGTCTGCGCAGCCGGCCCAGCCGCAGCGGCAGCCGAACCACCAGCAGTCGGCGAACAACGCGGCGGGATACGACCACTACGGCCAGTCCCAGCCGAACCAGTACGGCCAACGTCAGCCGGGACCGCCGAATCAGTACGGCCAGTCCAACTACAGCTGAGGTGTGTTGAGTGTCGTCCGCACCCGGCGCGCCGAACTTCCCACCACCCAGTGGGGCGCCAGCCTTCCCGCCACCGACCGGCGCCCCGGTATTTCCGCCGCCCGGCGGTGCTCCCGCGTACGCAGCGCCGACCGGGCCGGCCGGGCCGAGGCCAGGCGCGGAACTGGGCGCGGTCTCCTCCGTCGTCGGCGTGCCCACCCAACCGACGATCCCGCTGAACAAGCTCGCGCCCGAAGCTGCCCTTCGCCGGCTCGAGTTGACCATCGTCCGGCGACTGGAAGGTTACCTGCACGGCGACCACCTGGGTCTGCTGCCGGGTCCCGGCTCGGATGCCGCCGACGCCCGCGTGTATCGGCCCGGTGAGGACGACGTACGCCGGATCGACTGGGCTGTGACCGCTCGGACCGCCGTGCCCTATGTCCGCGACACCACCGCCGATCGCGAGCTCGAGGTCTGGGCGCTATTGGATGTCACGCCGTCGATGAACTGGGGGACCGAAGGCGTCACCAAGCGTGACCTAGGTATCGCCGCCGTCGCGACCATCGGCTTCCTCAGTCAAAAGATGGGTGACCGATTCGGCGGCTACGTCATGCGTCCCGACCGGCTGCGCAGGCTTCCCGCCCGGTCCGGGCGCTCAGCCCTGTACGGACTGTTGCGCACGATGCTCACCGAGCCGTTCGTGCCCGATCACGCGAGCGGGTCGATGACCCTCGCCGACGGTGTCGAGCACCTGTCGCGGAACCAGCGTCGCCGAGGTCTCAAGGTCGTCGTATCCGACTTCTTGACCCCCGGCGATCACGAGCTGGACCCGAATGTCGAGCCTGACTGGGAGCGCTCGATGCGTAGGCTCGGGGTCCGCAACCAGGTGCTGGCCATCGAGGTGGTCGACAAGCGTGAGGTCGAGTTCCCCGACGTCGGCGACATGCTGATCCGCGATCCGGAGACGAACTTCGAGCGATACGTCAACACCGCAGACGCCGCGGCGCGGGCGCGGATGGATGCAGCGAGTGCGGCTCAGCGGGAACGAATCCGTATCTCGCTTCGTCGTGCTGGTGTCGGCCACATCCAGTTGCGGACGGACCGCGACTGGGTTCAAGACATCGCCCGATTCGTGCTCGCCTACCGTCGGGTGGCTGCACTGCTCCACCAGCCGCCGCAGGGAGTTGGGAAGTGATCCCGCAACTGGCGTTCCTGTCGCCGGACCGGTTGCTGTTGCTCATCGCCATCCCGCTGCTGGTGGCGGCCTATGTGTATGCGTCACTGCGCAAGAACCGTCGCGGGATGCGGTTCACCAACACCTCGATGCTCGACGTGGTCGTGCCGAAGCAGTCTCAGTGGCGCCGGCACGTGGCGGTCGCGCTGTCCCTGCTCAGCCTGATCACGCTGACGGCGGCGTTCGCCCGGCCCAAGACGACCGTGGAGGTACCGCGTGAGCGGGCGACCATCGTCTTGGTGATCGACGCGTCGCAGTCCATGCAGGCCACCGACGTGGAGCCGACTCGGCTGGACGCCGCCAAGCAGGCGGCCATCCAGTTCGTCGACGAACTCCCGGACAAGTACAACGTCTCGGTCGTCTCGATGGCGGGCAACGTGTCGATCCTGGTGCCTCCCACCTTGGCGCACAACACGGTGGAGACGGCGATCAACTCCATCAAGCTGCAAGATTCCACGGCCATCGGAGAAGGCATCACCACCGCCATGCGGGCGCTCCAGCAGGCGCCGAAGGATCCGGCTCACCCGAACGATCCCGCACCCGGGGCGATCGTGTTGCTGAGCGATGGGACGAACACCTCCGGCCGATCGCCGCAGCAAGCGGCCGCCGAGGCCGGCAAGGCGAAGGTCCCGATCTACACGATCGCCTATGGCACGGAGAACGGGTACGTCGACCTGGACGGCAAGCGCGAACCGGTGCCGGTCGACCACGCCCTGATGACCGAGATCGCCAAGCTCAGCGGAGGCCAGACCTTCGACGCCGCATCGCTCTCGGAGCTGCGCAACGTTTACAAGAACATCGGCTCCGAGGTGGGCTATGAGAAGGCTGACCGGGAGGTGACCTCGCGATTCGCCGGGTACGGCCTCGCGTTCGCCGTGCTGGCCGCGCTGGGCGCCATCTCCTTGGGAGCGCGGTGGCCGTGATGCGCGCCCTTCCGGGCTTCGCTCGCACCGCGAGCGCGGACTTCGAGGCTCCGCACGCACCGCCGGCGGTCTCGGCCAACGCCGTCGTCCTTGTTCGGACGACGTCTCAGCGCAACTGCTCGCTCCGCTCGCGGGGCGTGTCTTCCTCATCACTCCTCCGAGCGTCGGCGCTCCGGCTCCTATGCTCGCGAAGCGGAGGTTGATCGCCGATGATTGCGATGCTGGCGTTCCTCGAGCCGGTGCGGCTGTGGCTGCTGCTGCTCGTGCCGGTGCTCGTCGGGCTGTACCTGTTGCTCGTTCGGCGTCGCAGTCAGCGTCGCCGTCAGGTCGGGCAGACCATGTTCGATCTCGTCATCCCGCGCGACCGGACCTGGCTGCGACACCTCGCCGTCGGTTTGTCGATCCTGTCGCTCATCACCTTGACGATCGCGTTTGCCAAGCCGAAGGGCGAGGTGTACGTCCCGCGCGAGCGCGCCACGATCGTCGTCACCATCGACGTGTCGCTGTCGATGATGGCCACCGACGTGGCCCCGAACCGGCTGGACGCGGCGAAGTCGGCCGCCGAGGCGTTCGTCGGCTCCCTACCCCCCAAGTTCAACGTCGCGCTCGTCTCGTTCGCGGGAAGCGCGACCACGCTGGTCCCACCGACCTTGGACCGTGGTGCGGTGACCGCTGCCATCCAGAGCCTCCGGCCGCAGCCCTCGACGGCCATCGGCGAGGGCATCTACACCTCGTTGGCTGCCCTGAACCAGGTGCCGCCGGACCCGAGCGATCCGGATGCGGAGGTGCCCGGACGGATCGTCCTGCTGAGCGATGGCAAGACCCAGGTCGGACGTCCCTCCGACGAAGCGGCGCGGGCGGCGGCGGCACAGAACGTGCCGATCTACACCATCGCGTACGGCACCGAGGGCGGCTACATCGACGTCCAGGGGCGGCGCGAGCCGGTGCCCGTCGACAAGGCCGAGCTGGCCCGGGTGTCCCGGATCTCGGGCGGAGAGGCGTACACGGCCGGGTCGGCCGGCGAGTTGCGCGAGGTCTACAAGGACATCGGCAGCTCGGTGGGCAAGGAGAAGGTCGACCAGGAGGTCACCTCCCGGTACGCCGGCTTCGGCCTCGCCCTCGCCCTCCTCGCCGCTCTCGGCATGGTCTCGCTCGGGGCCCGCTGGCCGTAGCGGCGGGGCGAACAAGCTCACAGGGGACCGAGGACGTCGCGGACGGTGATGTCGAGTTCCAGCCCCGCCAGCAGCGGAAGCAGCTGGCGTTCCTCGTATCCGGAGTGTGACTCCATGATCGCTCCGATCCCGGCAAGGTGTCGTTCCAGCTCGAGGGCCCTGACGTGGGAGCGGACGGCCTGATCGAGTTCGCTCACCAGGTACGCGATCATGCTGCGGTCTCGTCCCAGCCGCTCGATCACCGGGCCGAGTGCTCGGTGCCTGGTCGCGGGCTCGGGGAACATCGGTCTCCTCGCTCACCTGGTGTCCGCTGATCGCCACGCAGAATCCGTGGCAGTACAGCAGCAGGTCGGTGTCGATCGAGGCGCTTTCCGCGGCCAGTGAGTCGCGGACCAGTCGCAGGGCGCCTCGCAGACGCTCGTGCGCGGCCGACAGTTCACCGTCCCACGCGATCAGCCGCGTCTGGTTGCCCTGCCGGAGGACGTGGCGTGGGGGTGGTTCGGGAGTCGGGTCGAGACCTCTGATTTAGGGTGGGGATCGTGGGTCAGGTGGCGGACAATCTCGCAGCGGCGCGGCAGCGGATCGATCTCGCTTGCGAGCGTGCCGGTCGTGGCCGGGGAAGCGTGCGGTTGCTCCCGGTGAGCAAGACCCACGGGGTCGACAAGATCAAGGAAGCGTACGACGCCGGTATGCGGATCTTCGGTGAGAACCGGGTGCAGGAGGCCAAGGAGAAGCACGAGATCTTGGCGGACCTGGCCGATCTGCGCTGGGCGGTGATCGGCCACCTGCAGACGAACAAGGCGAAGGACGTGGCGGCGTTCGCCGATGAGTTCCACGCGCTGGACTCGCTCAAGCTGGCCGAGACCCTCGACCGGCGGCTGCACCAGAACTCCCGCACGCTCGACGTCTTCATCCAGGTCAATTCCTCCGATGAGGAGCAGAAGTTCGGACTGCCCCCCGCCGAGGTCACCGACTTCGCCGTCGCGCTCCGCTCGTGTGCGAATCTCAACGTGCGCGGTCTGATGACCCTGGCAGTGTTCTCCGACGACATCGAAGCTGTCGGTGGTTGCTTCGCTCGGATGCGAACCCTGCAAGATCACCTGCGGCAGACCGATGCCGCCGCGGGGACGTACGACGAGTTGTCGATGGGTATGTCGGGGGACTTTGAGCTGGCCATCTCCCATGGCGCCACCACGGTCCGGGTCGGCGAGGCGATCTTCGGCACTCGGTTGCGGCCCCAGGACTACTGGCCTTGAGTCGCGGCGGCTACAGGTTCTCGATCGGCAGGACCGGCACGTCGCCCGCCGGTTCGAAGTGGAAAATCTGTCCCAGGAACGACAACTGCGCCTCGTACGACGCCTTGATCGTCTCGGCCCGCCGAAATCCGTGGCCCTCGCCGGGATAGATCACCAGCGCGACCGGGAGGTCCTTGGCCCGGGCGGCGTCCGCCATCTCCTCCGCCTGGTTCGCTGGAACCACCCGGTCGTCGCTGCCCTGCAACAACAGCACCGGTGCAGCGAGATCATCCACATGATTGATGGGGGACCGGTCGGTATAGATGGCGCGCGCCTGCGGGTAAGGCCCGACCAGGCCGTCGAGGTATCGCGACTCGAACTTGTGAGTGTCCCGGGCCAGCGTCTCGAGGTCCCCGACCCCGAACAGGCTGATCCCGGCCCCGAACGTCGCGGTCGCGGTCAGCGCCCGGAGCGTGGTGTAGCCCCCGGCGCTACCGCCCATGATCGCCAGGCGGGCCGGGTCGGCCACCCCTGCTCGCCCATCGCGGCCGCGCCGGCGGCGCAGTCGCGCACGTCGACCAGCCCCCAACGCCGTCGAAGCCTCTCGCGGTAGGCGCGGCCGTACCCCGAGCTCCCGCCATAGTTCACGTCGAGCACCGCGACTCCGCGGGTGGTCCAAAACTGCACGTCGAGTCGGAACACGGCCGGCGAGAAACCGGTCGGACCGCCGTGGGAGATGGTCATCAGCGGCGGCAGTTCGCCTTCGGCTGCCCGGGT
Organism: Propionibacteriales bacterium; assembly: GCA_038257965.1. Taxonomy (GTDB): domain Bacteria; phylum Actinomycetota; class Actinomycetes; order Propionibacteriales; family Propionibacteriaceae; genus Microlunatus. Next base: position 17,184 of record JBBSQJ010000016.1, on the reverse strand, counting down.
CTCCGGATTGGTCGGCGGGTAGTACCAGCCGTGCACCTCCCCGTCCTCGCTCGGCCAACTCACCGGTCGCGCGGCCGAGATCCAGCTCTGATCGAACGGCAACTCTCCGGCGACGCGAACGGCCTCGACCGCACCCGAGGCCAGGTCGAGCACTGCGACCTCGGGCGCACGATCGGCGTGATGCAGCACCAGAGCCACGGGTTCGCCATGGCCTGGACGGGCCCGACCGACGCTCATCGACCAGGGCTGACCGGCAACGGTGAGTTCGTCCAGGTGTTGGGACTCGAGGTCGAGCATGCCGAGCCTTAGCCATCCGCGGTCTCGATACGCGCAGATCAGCCGGTCGCCGTCCACCACGGCGTACGGCGTCATGCCGAGCGTCCACTGCGCTTCGGCGAACGAGGCCTCCGCCGCGTGCAGACCGTGCGATCCGCTCTCCTCGGCGAGGTAGAGATTCCACCAACCGGATCGATCTGAGGCGTAGATCAGCCTCTCGCCCGCCCAGCGCGGCTGGATCGCGGACTCGTTCTCACCGTCGGCGATAGTGCGGTTCGACCGGATCGAGGAACCGTCGAACACGCCGGCGCAGAGTCGGGTGGCGTCCCACGGCATGTTCGGGTGGTCCCACTCCACCCAGGCGAGCCGACCGTCGCCCGACAGTTCCGGTGTGGAGTAGAAGTCGGCGCCAGAACACAAGACGGTACCGAGACCTTCGCCGCCGGCGGCGAGATCGATGGCGACCACGGCGTTGACCGCCTCACCGGGGCCGCGGTGATCTTCGCGCACCGCGAGCACCAGATTTCGGTCCGCATGGACACGCAGATCGCCGAACCGAACGTCGCCGTCGCCCCCGGTCAGCGGGGTCGGCGGTGCGCCGTCCCGGACGATGTGCAACCGGCCGTCGGAGAACTCGCTGAACACCACGATGCCGACGTCGACGGCGTAGTCACCGCCGCCGTACTCGTGGACTTGCGTGCGGACGTAGTGGTCGGGTGTCACCTCAGCTGTCTCGCCGTCGTCGGTGCGTCGCCACAAGCTGGACCGACCGCCCTGATCGGCGCGGGTTTCCAGCCAGTAGAGAACATCGCCGTCGAAGGACGGAGCGCCCAGACCGACCAGCGAGGACGTCATCAGGGCCGGGGTGATGGGTGACGGCCACGAGCCGTATCGGGCGGTGGTCATCAGGCCACTGTAAACGGGCACCTCGAGACTGCGAGAACGTGTTGCTTCCCTTCCGCGGGAGACTGGTACGGATGAGACGAATGAGGCAGAATGGACCATAGATCCACAAGCGGGTCGTGAGGATGTCGGGGAAGGCAGCCCTCACGCTGTCGGCCCGGATTGCTTGGAGGATCGATGACTACGACTCGTGGAGTTCTATTCGTGCACTCCGCGCCGTCTGCGCTTTGCCCGCATATCGAGTGGGCGGTCGGAGGCGTCTTCGGCATGCCCGCTCACCTGGACTGGACCGTCCAACCGGTGGAGCGGGCCAGCTATCGGGCTGAGTACGCCTGGACGGGTCCCGTCGGCACCGGCGCCAGACTTGCCTCGGCGCTGAAGGGCTGGCAGCGCTTGCGGTTCGAGGTCACCGAAGAGGCGACCTCCACGAGTGAGGCCGAGCGCTACTCCTACACGCCCGCGCTCGGCGTCTTCCATGCCCTCGCGGGCCTGCACGGGGACATCCTCGTTCCGGAGGACCGGATCAAGCACGCGGTCACGGCCGCCGCCCTCGGAGGCCGGGCGCTCCCCGACCTGCTGGCGGAGCTACTAGGCACCGCCTGGGACGCCGAACTGGAGCCCTTCCGCCACGCCGGTGACGGGGCTCCGGTCCGCTGGTTGCACAAGGTGGTCTGAAGCGCGTCGCACCGGCGTAGATCGTCCCGGGAGTAACCGGGAGGATCTACTCCACTCGCGCAGCCACGAGGGCATGGCCGACAATCCGGCGTGGTGGAATCAGTCTTCGGTGGCGTAGCGGTTGGTGAAGGCGACCGCCACGTTATGCCCGCCGAACCCGAACGAGTTGTTGATCCCGGCGATATCGCCGGTCGGGAGCTCTCGGACCTTGTCAGCGATGTCGATGCCCAGGTCGGGTTCGGGGTTGTCCAGGTTGATGGTCGGCGGCACGGTCCGGTGTCGCAGCGCCAGCAGCGTGGCGAGCGACTCCAGTGCTCCGGCACCCCCGAGCAGATGACCGGTCATCGACTTCGTGGACGTCACGATCGCCTCGGTGTCCTCTCCGAGAGCCTGGCGGATCGAACCGGCCTCGGTGACGTCGCCCTGCGGTGTCGATGTGGCATGCGCGTTCACATGGACGATGTCGGACGGCGACAACTCGGCGGCCTTCATGGCGAGCTTCATCGCTCGGGCCTGGGGGGCGCCACTGGGTTCCGGCTGGACCATGTCGTGGGAGTCGGCGGAGATTCCCGCACCGGCCAGCTCACCATAGATCCGGGCACCACGGGCCTGGGCGTGATCGAGGGTCTCGATGACGAAGATCACCGAGCCCTCACCCATCACGAAACCGTCCCGGTCGACGTCCCACGGCCGGGATGCGCGCTCGGGCTCGTCGTTGCGCCGACTCATGGCCTGCATCTGACCGAACGCGCCGATGGTCAACGGGTGGATGCAACCCTCGGTGCCTCCGACAGCAACGACATCGGCCCGGTCGAGCCGGATGATGTCGACGGCCAGCGACAGCGCCTCGTTACTGGAGGCGCACGCCGACACCGGGGTGTGTACACCCGCTTTTGCGCCGATTCGCAGGCCGAGATTGGCTGCCGCGGCATTCGCCATCAGCATCGGAACGGTGAGCGGGCTGACCCGGCGTACGCCCTTTTCCTGCTGGGTGTCCCACTGGCCCAGTAGCGTGTGCAAGCCACCGATACCGGTGGCGACGACAGTGGCGAGCCGCTCCCGGTCGACCGGATTGTCCTCACCGAGGCCGAAGCCGGCATCTGTCCACGCCTCGCTTCCGGCGACCACGGCCAACTGGGCGGCGCGGTCGAGTCGGCGGGCTTCGACACGGGGTAGGACCCCGACCGGATCGACCGCCGCCCGGGCAACGATCTTGCACGGCAACTCATCGGCCCAGTGGTCCTCGATCCTGCTGACACCGGACCGGCCTGCGAGCATCGCGTCCCAGGTGCTGGCGACGTCACCACCGAGGGGGGTGGTTGCGCCGACTCCGGTGACGACGATCGTCTTTCGACTCATCAGTGACTCCTGCGAGGTCGGGAAGTCCAACGGGATCGGAGCCACCGGCTCGCACGCCGGCGGCCCGGCGAGATCAGGACGCTGCGCGCTCGATGTAGGCGACCGCGTCGCCGACGGTCTTGAGGTTCTTGGCCTCCTCGTCGGGAATGCTCACGCTGAACTTCTCCTCGGCGGCGTAGATGATCTCGACCATCGACAGCGAGTCGACGTCCAGGTCGTCGGCGAACGACTTGTCGAGCTGTACGTCTTCGGCCGGCACGCCGGCGACCTCGTTGACGATCTCGGCCAGGTCGGTGCGGACCTCTTCGGTGGTTGCCATGAAGCGACTCCCTTTCTGGTGTACCTGTAGTTTCGGCCCACGAGTGTCGGGCCTGCCCTGGGTGGGATTGTTCTCTCTCGGTGGGATTGTCTCGTACCCGGTGTGGAGGTTTGTCGGGCGGAGTCGATTTCGTCCTGGTCGGGCATCGCTCAACGGGGTGCGCCGGTCACGTCGATGGTGTGGACGCTCCGCCGTGGTCACCGATGAACTTCATCGCTGCACCGAGCTGATCCGGGGTGTTCAGCGCGAACAGCTCTACCCCCTTGAGGTTTCGCCTCGCGATGCCGGTGAGGGTGCCCGACGGCGGCAGCTCCAGCAGCCCGGTTACGCCGAGGTCGGCCATCGTGGCCATACACAGGTCCCAACGCACCGGGTTGGCCACCTGGCTCACGATGCGTCGCAGCACCTCCTGGCCGCTGTCGACCACCTCACCGTCGGCGTTCGAGAGCAGCCGGGTCCGCGGGTCATGCGTGGTGATCGCGCGGGACAGCCGGGCCAGCCGATCAACCGCGGGTTGCATGTGCACGGTGTGGAAGGCACCCGCGACGCTGAGCTGGATCAGACGGGCGCGAGCCGGCGGGTCGGCGGCCAACGCGGACAGTTGCTCCCTGGTGCCGGCCGCGACGACCTGGCCGGCGCCGTTGTTGTTGGCGGGCGTGAGCCCGTGACGGTCGACGGCCTCCAGCACCTCATCCGGTTTGCCTCCGATGACGGCCGTCATCGAGGTCGGTGTGACGGCACTCGCGGCGGCCATCGCCTTGCCGCGTTCGCGGACCAGCACCATCGCCTGCTCGATCGAGAACACACCGACACCGGCAGCCGCAGTGATCTCGCCGACCGAGTGACCGGCGGCGACCCCGACGAGGGGGAAGGCCTCGGTGGGCCGCGGGAACAACTCGAGTGCGGCCAGCAGTCCCGCCGCGACCAGCAGAGGCTGCGCGACTGCGGTGTCGCGGATCGTCTCCGCGTCGGCGTCGGTCCCGAAATGGCGCAGGTCCATGCTCGACACCGCCGAGAACCACTCGAGGCGGTCGGCGAAGGTGGGCTCGGCGAGCCAGGGAGAGAGGAAACCGGGAGTCTGGGCACCCTGTCCCGGAGCGACGATGGCGAGCACATCATCACTATTTCCCGAGGCGGCATCGGTCGGCGTAGACGGACACGACGAGGTTCTCGGGCCCGCGTTGTAGGAACCCTACAAAGGCCCGGGGTTGTGCCGCTCAGGCGCTGACCGAGGTGGGCCGGGTGACAGGTTTGGGATCGGCTGCGCCGCCGAGCAGCCGGCCCAGAGTGAGTGACAGGCGCAGGGCGTACGCGTCACGCGGGTCGGTCGGGCTGTAGCCGCTGACTTCGTGGATCCTCCGCAGGCGGTAGCGCACGGTGTTGGGGTGAACGAACAGCGCGCGAGAAGCCGCTTCGATCGAGGACCCCTGGTCGAGGAAGGTGACCAACGTCTCCAGCAGGCCACCACCGGAGACGACCAGCGGGTCGTAGAGCTCTCGAGCCAGCGCACGGCGGGCGTGCCCGTCACCGGCCAGCGCCCGCTCCGGCAGCAGATCGTGCGCACTGACCGGACGCGGGGCCTCCGGCCACGCCACGGCGGCCCGATAGCCCGACAATGCCTCGCGGGTCGACGTCGAGGCGTCCCTCAGGTGCGTTACCGGCGGTCCCACGACGACCGGGCCGTGGCCGAAGGCCGACGCGAACGTGCCGACCACGGACAACGTGGCGTCCTCGGTGTGCAGGCCGTGACCACCGAGAACGACGATCATCCGATCGCCCTGGACCGCGCCGAGCATGTCGATCCGCGCGATCGCCGTGGTGTGTCTGATCGACTCGAGCACTTGACTGCTGTCACTTTCCGGCGCGCGTCCGACAGTGACCACTATCGTCGCCGGTGAACGCCATCCGAGTGTGGAGGCTCTCGACAGCACCGTCTCGTCAGCATCCCCGCGCACGACCGCATCGACGACGAGCGCTTCGAGCCGCGCGTCCCAGGCGCCCCGCAACTCGGCAGCCCGAGCATAGATCTCGGCGGCGGCGAAGGCGACCTCGCGGCTGTACTGGACGATCGCCGCCTGCAGGATCGGTCGATCCGACTTCGGCATCACCCGCTCGATCTGGGTCTCGACCACTTCGATCGTGGTCTTCACCAGCTCTACGGTCTGCGCCAGCGAGATGCGTCTGGCCAGTTCGCGGGGCGCGGATCCGAATACGTCAGACGTGCTGGGCTCGGCCGGCTCGGGATCGGCGAACCAGCGTACGAAACCATCGATGCCTGCCTGAGCAACCAGGGTGATCCACGAGCGATGCTCGGCGTCCAGCTGTCGAAACCAGCTGTGTCGCGACTCCATCTCCGAGACGGTGGCCGTGGTCAACGCTCCCGACACACCGGCCAGACGTTTGGCGATCGTGGTCCGCGTCTTCGCCGCAGGGAGCAGGGACTTGTTGATCCCACGCACGCTTGCGGCCATAGGCTGACTGTAGTGGTGAGGACTGCGTCCCTCGCCCGTGGTGCGAGTCGTGCGGGAGGAGCGGTAGTGAGTGATCTGGAGCTGAAGCCCGACGAGCTCGTCTGCACCGCGATAACACCCCGCGGGCCGGAGGAGCTGCTGCTCACGGCGCGCAAGGTCTTCCTCGGCAAGACCACCGAAGTTGCACGAGCTCTCCCAGATCGCGAACTGCGGATGATCGGCGCCTGGTGCTTCCTCGACCACTACGGCCCCGAGGACGTGAGCAGTGCGCCCGGGATGCAGGTGTGGGCCCACCCGCACACAGGGCTGCAGACGGTCAGCTGGTTGATCGAAGGCGAGATCGAGCACCGCGACAGCCTCGGTTCCCAGGTCATGGTCCGACCGGGTGAGCTGCACATCATGACCTCGGGTCACGGCATCGTGCACTCGGAGCTCTCCCAGCCCGACAAGCCACCGGGATTGCACGGTGTTCAGCTTTGGGTGGCGTTGCCGGATGCCGACCGTGACACCGAGCCCCAGTTCCGGTCCTATCGCGAGCTGCCGGAGCTGATCATGCCGGGAGGCCGTGGCAAGGTGCTGATCGGCGAGCTCGACGGCGTGCGGTCTCCGGCACACGCGTTCAGCCCACTGGTGGCGGCGGATCTGACGCTCGAGCCCGGCGCGTCGATCCGCCTTTCCGCACGGGCTGCCTGGGAGTACGGGATCTTCGTGGTCAGCGGTGACATCCGTTCGGCGGGTCACTGCGAGGCCCGAGTCGATCAACTGCTCTATCTCGGCCAGGGCCGGGACACGCTGTGGTTCAGCAGCACCGACGGGGCCCGGGTGATGATCCTCGGCGGTGAGCCGTTCGCCTCCGAGATCGTCATGTGGTGGAACTTCGTCGGGCGTAGTCACGACGAGATCGTGGCCTTTCGGTCCGCATGGGAGCAGCGCGAGGAACGGTTTCCACCCGTGGTCTCGCCGCACGAAAAGGTGATGGGAGCACCGCCAATGCCTACAGTTCCGCTCAGGCCGCGTCCGAGCAGGCGTGGATGATGGGCCCCGAGCCTGTCGGAGGGCGATCGTTCTCGGGGTTGGTTGTGTGCCCTGAGCCTGTCGGAGGGCGATCGCTAGTGGGGTCGGTTGTGTGCCCTGAGCCTGTCGGAGGGCGATCGTTCTCGGGGTCGGTTGTGTGCCCTGAGCATGTCGGAGGGCGATCGCTAGTGGGGTCGGTTGTGTGCCCTGAGCCTGTCGAAGGGCGATCGCTAGTGGGGTCGGTTGTGTGCGCTGAGCCTGTCGAAGGGCGATCGCTAGTGGGGTCGGTTGTGTGCCCTGAGCCTGTCGAAGGGCGATCCTTCCTGAGCGTCGGAAAGTGATATGAACCCCGTCGAAGCCCTGCGCGAGATCGGATTCTTGCTGGAACGGGCCCGCTCCGACACTCACCGGGTCAAGGCCTACCGCAAGGCGGCAGACACGGTTGCCGCGATGTCGGTGGAGGAGCGCGATGATCATCAACGCGAGCACAGTTGGGCGAGAGTGACCGGGATCGGCCCGAAGACGGCCGCAGTGATCACCCAGGCGCTCTCGGGGCAGATTCCGGAACAGTTGCAGAAGTTGCGGAACGAGTCCGAGCCGTTGACCGAGGGCGGCGCCTCCCTGCGGAAGCTGATCAAGGGCGACCTGCATACCCACTCCACCTGGTCCGACGGTGGCAGCCCGGTCGAGGAGATGATGCTCACCGCCCAACGTCTGGGCCACGAGTACTGCGCCATCACCGATCACTCTCCGCGGCTCACGGTGGCTCGGGGACTAACCGCGGCCCGGCTGAAGGAACAGCAGGCCCTGACCCGTGTGCTGGACCAGGCGATGGCACCCTTCCGTGTGCTGCAAGGCATCGAGGTCGACATCCTCGACGACGGGGGACTTGATCAAGACGACGAGCTGCTCGGCGAGCTGGACGTCGTCGTCGCCAGCGTGCACTCGAAACTCCGTTCGGACCGCGAGACCATGACGCACCGGATGGTCGGCGCAATCGCCAACCCGCGGGTGAACATCCTCGGGCACTGTACGGGGCGGTTGATCGAGGGAGAGCGGGGGACCCGGCCGGAGTCGACCTTCGATGCCGAGGTCGTTTTCGAAGCCTGTCGTACCTTCGCCGTGGCGGTGGAGATCAATTCCCGGCCGGAGCGGCGAGATCCGCCGACCCGGTTGTTGCAGCTGGCGATCGACACGGGTTGCCTGTTCTCCATCGACACCGACGCCCATGCTCCGGGCCAGCTCGAGTTCTTGGCCTACGGTTGCGAGCGGGCCGAGGCGATCGGCCTGGACCCGGACCGGGTGATCACCACCTGGCCCGTGGATCGGTTGCTCGGGTGGTGCGCCAAGGCCTGATCTCCACTCTCGAGCAGCTTCGGTGCAGGAATGGTTTCGGTCTTCGGCCCGGTCGGGGCTGGCGGCTCAGCGGAGCAGTGGCTGATCCGTCGCCGACCTGCAGTTGGCGGCCGTAGCGGGCGGGCCTGCCCCAGACCAGACTCGATCGTCTCCGCGGTTCGCGGGGTGATCTCGGCGACGAGGTCGAGCCCACGTTCTCAGACGACCGACCCGTCTCGATAGCCTCGGCACCGTGAACGACGCAACCCTGGCCGCCGAGCTGGTCCGTGACGCGGGGCTGCTGGCCGACCGGATGCTGGCCGGAGGGCTGCGCACCGACTACAAGACCTCGATATCGGACGTTGTCTCGTCCGCGGACCGGGCCGCCGAAGAACTGATCACGGACCGGCTGGCGCAGGAGCGACCCGCGGACGGTGTGATCGGCGAGGAGGGGAGCAGACGACCCGGTGACGACCGTCGGTGGTTCGTCGACCCAGTCGACGGCACGTACAACTTCCTCAACGGTGTGCCGTACTGGTGCTCAGCGGTCGGGCTGTCCGACTCCGACGGCCCGCTTCTCGGAGCGGTCTACTATCCGGCGGTCGACGAGCTCTGGCTGGGCGGTGAAGGCATTCCGACCAGCCGAAACCACGTCAGCCTCCCGCGGCTCAACGACCGAGAATTGGCCACGATTGCGGTCTGTACGTATGCGCACCCGGCCGATCTGAGTGATGAGACCCTGCAGCGCTGCTGGCAGTCCGTGGTGTCGCGGGCGGCCACGGTACGGATGATGGGGTCTGCGTCGATCGACCTCGCCTCTGTCGCGGGCGGTCGGCTCGGGCTGTTCTTGCAGTCCGACTTGAACGACTGGGACTGGGTGCCGGGTGCTGCTCTGGTCCGCGGAGCCGGCGGAGTGGCCAAGACCGTGCACGCCGGCGGGCATCGCTGGCACGTCGCTGGGAACCACGGCGCCGTCGCCGAGGCCATCACGATCCTGGGCGAGGTCGGATGACCGGGGTTTCGCAACCTGAGAAGCTCTGGCAGTCTTTTGAGCGAGGAGGCGGCGTGTGAGTGGGACGGCAAGGCCCGAGGGTGTAGGTGGCTCGGGAGGCGGCAAGCTCGGTCTCGGCTCTGGGCTGGTGGTCCAGGAGCTGGGCTGGGACTCCGATGTCGATGATGACCTGCGGATCGATGTCGAGGACGCCATCGACGGCGAGCTGGTCGAGGACGCGCTGGAAGCCGTCGATGTCGTCCTACTGTGGTGGCGCGGCGATGACGGTGACCTCGTCGACGGGCTCTTCGACGCCATGAAGGATCTCGCCGACTCTGGGGTCATCTGGCTGATGACCCCAAAGGTCGGCCGAGGTGGGTACATCGATGCGGCCGATATCGCCGAGGGTGCGGTCACGGCCGGACTGGCCCAGACCGTGACGGCACGGGTTTCGTCCGATTGGTCGGCGACCAAGCTCGTCCGACCTCGCGGTGCTCGGCGTTGACCCTCACCGCGGCTCCGATCCCGCCAGGCGCAAGGGCCCCTGACTTCGCCACCCGCAACCAGCATGGCGAGACGATCCGAGCCGTCGATCTGCGCGGTCGGCGGAGCCTACTCGTCTTCTACCCCTGGGCGTTCAGTGGCATCTGCACCCGCGAGCTCGCCGATCTTCGGGCTCGGTCCGAGGACGTAGCGGCGCTCGGCGCTCGGGTCTTCGCCGTCTCCTGCGACGCGATGTTCACCCTGCGTGCGTACGCCGATGCCGAGCGTCTCCCGTTCGAACTCCTCTGCGACCACTGGCCGCACGGCGCTATCGCCAGGGCATTCGGGGTGTTCGACGAACAGGTCGGTGCGGCGCTGCGTGGTTCGTTCGTGATCGATCCGAGCGGGTTCGTCCGGTGGAGTGTGGTCAATGGGATCGGGGAGGCCCGAGACGTCGACGCGCACCTGGCCGCGCTTGCAGCAACCTGACCGTCTCAGGTCACGGAGTTGGTACTGGCCCGGTGCGGGACGTTAGGGTTTGGCGATCGCCCGGGAGCATAGCTCAGTTGGTTAGAGCACCTGCCTTACAAGCAGGATGTCGGGGGTTCGAGTCCCTCTGCTCCCACCCTGGTCAGAGGGCGTTTCGCTGCACCCGGGTCCATTGCTTGAGGACACCTGCAGCAGCAAAGTGCAGCAGCCTGCACCATCGAGGTGACGGATTCTGAGGCTGAGTCCAAGTCATGCGACCTTCTGATCCGTAGGAGCCCAAATTGGGATCGTTTGGGCACGCGCAGCCGCCAGTGTTCGATCTATGGCGCTGCTGGCGGCTCGGTCGCGCGTTCGACCAGTTTCAAGCGTACGTTCTATTCCGTTGCGGTGGGGTCTCGTCAGAAGCATCGGAGTGCCCCCGCCCTCGCCGCACCCGGCATGTGTGGATTCGGAACGAGAGCAAGCTGCTACCGCCGATTGAGGGATTCGCGCTGGAGTGGCGGCGCCACTCGTACCCCTGGTCGGCCCTGGTCCAGTACGTCCGCGAAGACGACACGAGCCCGCTCAAGTACGTGCAGGAGTGGCTGCCAGCTGAACGGCTGTAGCCCCGGTTCCGCAGCTGCGATATCGGCTTGCAAAGGAGCCGGGCTGGCAGAATGCGCGATGCTAAAGGTCTGGTTATTTCGAATCTGCAACTATTTGCGAGATTCGGGACTGGGTGCGTTCATACGCCCTAGCCTCCGGGGAGCGAGAACGAGTAGCCGGGCGCAAGATCCGGCACTTCGCCAAGAGGCCTAGATGGAGGACTTCGGCTAATGAGCAGCTCTGACACTCCCGACCCCCGGGATCCGACTCAATCGGAACGCGCGGAATCGTCACAGCCGCGCGAGCCTACCTTCGATCAGAAGAATGCACCCGGATCCTCGCCGCCACATCCGGGTCCGGCGGGGACGAACTTGCCGCCGCCTGGCGCGTATGGCCCTCAGGGTCAGCCCGGCCAGTATGGCCCTCAGGGCCAGCCCGGCCAGTATGGCCGTCAGGGTCAACCCGGCCAGCATGGCCCTCAGGGTCAACCCGGCCAGTATGGCCCTCAGGGTCAACCCGGCCAGTATGGCCCTCAGGGTCAACCCGGCCAGTATGGCCCTCAACACCTTCAAGCACCGCCGTCCCCGGTTAAGCCTAAGCGGCCGTGGTTCAAGAAGAAGCGGTTCATCATTCCGCTGGCGATAGTTGCGCTGTTTGTCCTCATCGGTTTGGTGTCGCCCAATAACGGGGACCAACCACCGAGCGCGGTTCCCGCGGCGTCGAGTCAAGAGCCCGTCAAAAGCGCTGCCAGCGAAGCATCAACAAATGAGCCGTCGGAAGATCCTTCTGACGAAACCACCGCTGAGCAGTCCCAACAACCGACCGAACAGCCCGCGGCGAAGCCAAAGGTCTACACCGGTCGAGGCGACAAGGTGGTGAAGTTCAAGAAGACCGTCACAGACACAATGCTGGTTACCACCACTTGGACTGGGCCGCAGGACAACAATACGATATACGCCCTCGACGCCGATGGTAATGAGGGGGACCTCCTGGTCAACACGATCGGATCTTATAAGGGAACCAACATCATCAATCTCCATGAGGGCGATAGCGTGCGCGCGCTCAAAGTCGAGGGAAGTGGCTCCTGGAGGATTGAACTAAAGCCGGCCTCGGAGGCCAGGACGTGGGACGGAAGCGGCACCTTCAAGGGATCCAGTGACAACGTAATTAATGTCAGTGATGTGTTTGACGGTCTGGACTCGCTCAAGTTCAAGTCAAGCAAAGCGGATGGCAATATCACCGTTTACGGACTGGGGGAAAGCGAGGATTTGATCGTTAATGAGATCGGAAATTTCTCTGGCACGTACCTCGTGCCTAGCGGAACCTTGTTGCTTCGCATCTCGAGTGATGGGCGCTGGGAGATGAAAAAGGAGTAAGGGAGCGCAGTCAACGGACGTCGAAGTATGCGAGGGCTGAAGTCGTCCCGCCAATGCTGCGAGGACCGGCCCGCAGCGAGCGCAGCGAGCGAGGACACGGCTCCTCGCGCGGCGGCGAAGCCGCCGCCTTGACCTAGTAGAGCCGTATTCCTCAGTGCAGAGAGCGGCAAGAGAGCGGATTGCGTGTCTTGCGGCAAGGCTTGGGGGGAATCCGCAGACGTAGGCTGCGCATCACGCGACTGTCAGCGGATCCCTTCCGATAACTCCTACATGCCAGTCACGGGCCGCGCGCAAGCGTGCATCCGGGGTCTAGTGCTCGAAGTCGAGCCACGATCCCAATCGAGCGAGCGCAGCGCGGGTGCTGGCCGAGGTCACCTGCGAGTAGATGTCCATGGTCACAGCGATTTGACTGTGCCGGAGAATCTGCATGGCCACGCGCGGATGGACGTCCAGCTCGACCAGGAGCGAGGCGCAGGTTCGACGGGTGGAGTGCACCGACACGACCGGGACGCCGGCCTTGGCAGCTCGTAGCCGGAACTGGCGGTAGAAGTTCCGTGGCGCGTACGGCAGCCCGTGGCGGGTAGTGAATACGAGTCCAGTGTCGTGCCATGCATCTCCGGCGGCCGTTAGGCGGCGCTCCATCTCGGCATGCTGAGCCGTCAAGGCATCGATGCAGAGTGCGGGCAGCGGCAACGGGGACTCTGACGACTTCGTCTTGGTGGGGCGCAGCACGAGCCTCCCGTTGACGCGTTGCAGCTGGCGGAGGATCTGCGCCTCGCCGACCTCAAGGTCGACGGCTGACCACATGAGTCCGAGCAGCTCGCCGCGCCGGAGACCGAGAGCGAGCATCAGGACGTACGCAGCATGCAGCGGATCGCGGTCGCGATTGGAGGATTCCAGGAAGCGGCGTGCGTCCTCGACACTCCAGAATGTCCGGTGCGGGGTTCGTGGTGTGGACGCTCGCACCAGACTCGCGACGTTGCGACTTACTAACTCATCGCGGACCGCCTCGCTCAGCGCTGTGCGTAGGACTCGCAGCGCCTGATGACTGGTCCAGTCGCTCGGGTGCTGCGTGCAGCACTGACCAATGGCGCAACACCGCGGCGTCTTGCGGGCGGCATCCTTGCCTTGTGCGCAGCACTGGCACGTGAGGCGCACCCGATTGAGCCAGAGCTGCACATCGCGGACGGTCAGCTTGTCCAGGCGTTTCGCGCCGATCATCGGGACGATGTAGTAGCGGCAGAAGAGCCGGTAGTTGACGGCAGTTGCCGGCGCCAGGTTCGGTTCGACGACGTCGGTGAGCCAGGCGGTGAGGTAGGTCTCCAGGATCGGCACCTTGGTTGCGACCAGGCCGCGCCGGGCGGCCTGGTGCAGCATGAGGTACTTCCCGCGGACCTCCTCCCGCGTCTTGGCGGACACATACTTTCGCTGCCGCCGTCCGCTGGGCGTCGTCACCCAGACGTAGGCGCGGAAGCCGTGGGGGTACGGGTAGATCGACCCTTCGCCGTTCTGCCGGCGGCTCATCTCGACCACCATGCCGTCTCGGCCTCGGAGGCCCGCAGCTGGACGTACTCGTCGACCCACTCGGGGAGAACGCGCCGCGACCGGCCGTCCTTCAGTGAGCGGAGGTCGCCGGCGATGATCAGCATTCGAACCTTGGTTTCGCCGTAGCCGAGCAGCTGGGCGACTTGGGGGACGGTGTACCAGCGCGGTGTCAGAACAACATCGGCACTGCTGTCGACAGTCATCTCGGGACTCCTTGTCAGGCCGTGCAGGTGGGGTGGGTGTGGGTTCCGTCGTCGTAGCTGAGGGGTTTGCGGCAGCTGATGCAGACGGTTGGTGAAGTTGTCTGCGCCCTGCCGTCCCAGCCGTCGCGCCGTCGCATGAGCGTGGATTTGTGACGGATCGGCGGTTTTGCGACGGCTGAGCCGTCACAAAGTTGCTCTGCTGTCGCATTTTCACGCTCATGCGACGCTGTGACGGCTGGGACGGGAAGGTGACGGGAACTTGCGGCCGGGCAGTAGCGGCGCCAGGAATCGTCGAACTGCTCGCGTTTGAAGCCTCGGCCTTGGCTGCCGTCTTCCCATCGGTCGGGGACGGAGTGGATGCCGAAGTCGCGGAGCAGCGCGGCGAGGGATTTGGGGTTGAGTCCGTTCTTGCCGAGGGTGTCCCAGGGTGCTTCGGGATCCTCGCGGAGCCGGCCGATGAGCGTTTCAGTGAGAAGCCGTTCGGCGGTCCCGAAGGCTGTCCGTACGTCGATCAGGAGCCGGACGCGGAGGGAGACCGTATCGACGTCGACGTCGTCGGTGCTTAGGGCGAGGATCGCAGCTCTGGCGTCAGCCGGCCAGTGTCCGCCGGCGGCGTCGGCGATCGCCACCAATGGTTCCCAGGTGTCGGCGGCCCGGTCCTCGACCGGGAGTTCGGGTGCGGCCGCCTCGAGCTGGTCGAGCTGGGCACGGACCCACCGGCTGAGTTGCATCTTGAGATGAACGAGGGCTGGACCATCGCGGCGAGTCCGGTAGGGCAAGACGGTTTCGTCGGGCGCCCGTCGCCGCATGCCGATGATGACGGCTCGATATTCGATGGTGTCAGGCATGTTCCCGATGCCGGCGAGGGCGGCCATGGCGAAGGTGGCGATCCGGTCGACCCGCCGGAGGCCGGCGTCGTAGCGGATCGCGGGCCGGCCGCGTTGGTGCCCGGCGTTCAACAGGCCCCGTAGGTCTTCGTGGGCGTCGCCGGCACGGGGTCCGAAGATGGTGTCGGACTCGTCGATCAACAACGTTGGCGGGTCGTCGTCGTCTTCGCCGATGCAGCGATAGACGGCGGATGGTGACGCGTTCGCGGTCAGGATCGGGCGGTGGCACAGGGCCTCGATCAGGTCGAGGAGGCGGGATTTGCCGCAGCGTTTCTCGGGGGCTTTGATTACGAGTCGTGGTGCGGTGTTCCAGGCGGGCATGGCGTGGGTGGCGGCGATCCACAACACGACGGCGACGGCGGTGTGATCACTGGGCAGGACGACGTAGGAGCAGAGCGCGGCTTCGACCTGGTCCAGCAGCTCGGCACCGTCGACCAACTCGACGACAGGATCCGGCTCGGGCTCGTGTGGAGGCTTTCTGGGGGTGGTCATGCTGCGGTCCTTCCGTTGCGGGTGCGGGGTTGGGTTTTGCCTCGGCCCAGGCCGGAGGCGATGGTCGCGTTGGCTTCGGCGGCTGTGAACCCGTCGACGCCGACGTGGTCAACACAGGCGGCGAGGAGGAGGTCGTGGACGGTGGTCTCGTCGACTTGGCGGCCGCCGACGAGCTGGCCGAGCGCCACCGAGGCGCAGAACAGGGCGTGGTTCCGCTGCCCGGACGCCGCGTGGCGGACGTGCCCGGTCTCGGCCGCGATCGCCGCTGTGACATAACGCTGCGTCGGGGTCTGGTCGTCGGGTCCGGACTGTCGCTGCACGGGCGCCGGCGAGCTGCTGGTGGCCGGCTGGGGACGGGTGGCTGTTTCGCGGAGGAGGTGGGTGAGCCAGTCGGGCAGTGGGACGGGGTCGGGGTAGCCGTCGATCAGGTGGTAGCGGCCGCGGAGGAGCCGGCTGGGTGGGGCGACGACGTGGCCCCCGCGGCCGCGGGGGTCGATCAGCCAGCCGAGTTTCCCGGCGGTGTTGCCGAGCCGGATCCCGGCCGGAGCTTGGTAGTAGCGGTGGAACCCACCCGACGGGGTGGCGACGGTCCAGGTGGCGGGGAGCTTCTGGCCGGCGTCGGCGGCGAGGTTGGCGAGGACCCCGTCGCCGGCGCGGATACCGGTCGGCCCCCACGGCGACGGTGCCCCGGCGCCGGGTTTGGAAACGTCGGTGTCGATCACGACCAAACGGGAGGGGCCGCAGGCGATGCCGATGCCGTAGGGGCGGTTCGACCAGGCGCGGCGGATCCGGCCTGGGTCTCGGGTGGCGCGGTCCTCCCAGGAGGTGTGGCCGTGCCGGCAGTAAGGGTCGGACTTGTCGCAGCGGGCGGCGGTGTGTGCCGGGCAGGCCGGCTTCTTGGTATAGGGGACGAGGGGGAAGACATGCCAGCCGCGGGCGGCGTAGTCGAGGGCGGCCTGGACCAGCTCGTCGAGGTACGACTGCTGCCCGGTCACCGGCCGGCCCCCGTGCCGGTCGAAGCCGTGCTGGTCGAGCCGGTGCTGGTTGAGGAGGTGGTGGTGTGGTTCGGGCCGCCGGTGTAGGACTGGCCGGCGATGACGGCTCGGGCGGCGGCGGTGCGCCGGCCGGCGCGGTAGGCGTAGGTGGCGGCGTCGTCGAGCTGGTCACAGGCCTGGGCGACGCTGGTCGCGGGTTTGGCGTCCCATATGTCCTCGCGGACGTCCCAGACCGCGAGGGAGTGGACCAGGGACCCGGCGAGCTGCCGCAGTGCCTGGTCGAGGGCGTAAGCGAGGTCCTCGAGCTGGTCCAGGATCAGATACAGCTCCGGCGCGGCGATCGCGTCGCAGCCCAGGGTGTCGTGGACGATGCCGCGGACCGCCTGACTGGCGGTGCCGGCCTGGGTCAGGATGCCGGCCAGCTGGTCCGGGGTTGCGGGTCGAGGCTTCGGGGGTGTGACGGTGTGCATGGCAGCGGTCTGCCTTCCGTGAGGGTGTGCGGATCCGCGGCCGCGGCCAGGTAGCAGCGGTCGAGGACTTGCACGGGTGGGGGATGGGTTGAGCGTGGCCAGCAGACGGCCGGCCGGGGGGTGCTACCGGGCTACCGCCCTAGGTGGCTGGTGTTTTTCGCGTGGCGTTGACCGGAGTTCCGGGTTGGGCCTTGGAGGATGGTCGGAGTCCGTCTGAGGGGTGTGTTGATGACGCTGGGGATGACGCCGACGCAGGGTGATCTGTTTCGGTCGACGGTTCAGTTCTGCGCCGGGCGGGTGCCGGAGGACTCGATCT